>NZ_DFTP01000070.1:37297-47529 GCF_002381585.1 Marinimicrobium sp. UBA4209 | reverse complement strand
CGGAATCAGCTCCCCATCCACTGAGCGATCAGTGCACTGCGCACTGGCGAATCGTCCAACCGGATTTCGTTCGCTGTAACCCCGCCGGCGATCGCCTTCGGCGACCGAGCCGCCGTACGCCCGCTCCCATGTCAGCGGCATTCGCTCAAACGGGTCGGCCACGGAGATCTGGCCTTGATCCCATCTCCGGTCACCGAACACCATGAGTGACTGGCTCACCCGCCCCACCGATACCGTCACTGGCAACTGCCTTACCGGACGCCCGCCGGGCGCCCAGGCGTCACCTTCCACCAGGATATCCGTAGCGGTTTTCCCCAGGTGAATTTCACTGGGGTAACGCAAACTGGACTCATGCGGCTCGCCGTAATACTCGTCTGCTCGCCACACCGGAACGGGTTCATCGGCGAGCATCCAGCCCTCCGTAAAGCTCGCTTTGACAATGACGTACAAGGTCTCCACGCCGGTTTCATCGTTAAGGGCCGTCAGCTCCGCCTCAAAGGGTGTGCGGTTATTCAGCTGCAACATGATCGAAGCACTCAGTTCATCTGGATGGAGGCACCGAGAATGCGATTCACGCCCTCGGAACGACTCACCAGATGTCGGCCACGCAGGATGATTTTCCCCGCCTCCGTCAAAGTGATGCTGGCAGAACCGCATCGCAACACCAGCTTCTCCTGCCCTTCCATTACCAGGTCGCGCGCCGGTGCATCATCCACTTCCACAGACATCGCTTGCGCTTGCCGGGAACGGGGCTCCGATCTATCGCCCTGCCCGGCCTCCAGAGTCAGTTCTAACGGTGTGTGTACAAACCCCATCAGCAAAGGAGTAGTGACTTCACCAGTGGCGTTCTTGACCACGGCCTGACGACCAAGATCCGCGCGCGAGACCGGCAAGGCCGGCAAGGTAACAAGACTGCACCGCTGCCCGTCGACAACGACGCTTACCTCGGGCGCCCCCTGCTCCGTAAACCCCGCCAGAGTACCCACCAACCAGGCCCCCTCTGGGGCAGAAAACTGTGGCGCATCGGCCGGCGCGTCCTCGGTGCACCGCACCGGATCTGCCAACTGTTCGTATTCACTCGCCACACTGCGCCTCCAAAAAACAAAGGGTTAATTGCTGGTCACTTTGCTGCCCTTGAGCACGACGTTGCCGGAACCCTTGACATTGATATTGGCCCCACTGATCGTGATATCACCGTTGCTTTTCAGCTGGATCATGGCCGAACCGGTTTTCAAGGTAATTTCATCATCAGCCTGTAGACTGATGGACTTGGCGCTCAAACCATACTGTTTGGTCACCGACTCCCGGTATTCACCCTCAACGCTTTCCGTCAGGTTATTCTTGACCGAAATCACCATGTTGTTCCCGATGGTTTCGGTGTGGTCTTTCTTGACTTCCAGCTGTTTACTGGCGCCAATGGTTTCCCGGTGATTCTCCCCGACGTCTATCGACTTATCCTTGCCGATGGTTTCGCTCTGATTATTGTTGACGGTTTTTGTCCGATCGTTCTCAATCAGACTCGTTTCATCATTACGGACCGTTTTCGTTCGGTCATTGTCGACAGTGAGTGTCTGATTGTTTTCGACCTCGACGTCGTAGTCTTTTTCGGCATGTAGCAGGATCTGCTCCGCCCCTTTCTTATCCTCAAAGCGAAGCTCGTTATAATTGTCCGAGGTACCCTTTTGAGTAGAGCGGGTTTTAATCCCGCTTTGGGTCTTCGAGGTATATACCGGGCGATTCTTCGAGTTGTAGACTGAGCCGGTGACCAGCGGTCGATCCGGGTCGCCATTGAGGAAATCGACCACCACCTCCTGACCAATACGCGGGATAAACGAGGAACCCCACTGATTACCCGCCCAGGACTGGGCGACACGAAGGAAACAGGAACTCTTCTCGTGGCGCTCATCATCACGGTCCCAGTGAAATTTGACCTTGATGCGCCCCAGCTCATCAATATAGATTTCCTCTCCCTCCGGCCCCACGACCCAGGCCGTTTCCGGCCCCTTCATTACCGGGCGTTGGTGTACGACCTTCGGACGAATAGCGGTGTCTGCCGGAACACAGATAAAATCATTGGTATAAGACTGAGCCTGGCCTTCCCCGGTGGTCTGGGTGTCCTCCACCACTTCGTGGTGCACCTCCAGGAGAATATAAGCACCTTTCTCCAGGCTCGACTCGTGTTTGGCCAAGGTGAACTTCCCGCCGGCAACCATCTGAGGGTAATCCGAAGAACCGGAGACGACACTGCGATCGAGCTCTTCTGCCTGCATCCGCATCCTCGGCACAGATTCCGCGTCACCGGTGTGGTAGAAGCCGGGGTATTCATAGTGCTCAAACTGACCATTGTGGGCAAAGCCGTTCTGCCCCTGGCTGTTGTTCAGCAGGGATTTTTCCGGTGTGCTGAAATCAAAGTCGTTCAATGTCCATTGGCCGGTGCGGTACTGATACCGGTGTTGCCAGCGATGAATTCGAGCGCCCGGATTGGAACCCGGGGAATACTCAAGTTGGCTCTCGCCCAAGGCAGGAAAGGCGCTGGCCTGATCTACCAGAATCAGTTTATGCTTTCCTCCGGCATGTTCGAAAAAATACGAAATGCCATCTTCTTCCAGCAGCCGGCATACGAAATGGAGGTCACTTTCGTTGCGCTGCACACAGTATTCACGGGTGCTTCCCGGCTGCGCACGAAAGTCAAAATCCTGCAACCCCTGCTCGGAGAAAATCTGTGAAACGATATCTTTCGTTGTTTTGTTCTGAAAAATTCGATTGTTGACCGTGTGGCGAAGAAACGAAAACCATGGGCGAAGCACAATTTCATAGGTTCTGAGATTATTTCCCTGAACCTCTCCGGCCACAAAACGGGCAATATGTCCGGAAAACTCCCGCCCATTCTCGCTTTTAAGCGATACGTGACCCAACTTCCCCATGACATCATCAGCTCTGATGTCGAGCTTTTCCGACATCAAAGTGACATGAAACTCAAACAACCCGGACACACTCTCTTTTCCGGAAAGTCGCTTGACGAGAAAGGTATCGGACCCCAATGAAAAGTCGCTGATGGCGACCTGGCGGTTTTCCTGAGTAAGCTGCCCCATAGACTTAGCAACCTGTTAGCCGCGCACCAAACGGCACGGTATCGTTCCTTGTATCCCTCCCTTTGCAGGCGGGACGATATTCGCTGAGTGGGCCCTGCGGTCTGGCCGCAAGGCCCGACCTGACTTACAGCGGCTTCGCAGTGGTCAAGTCGTAACCCACGCGCTGTGGACTAGAGGACTTGTTCGTCTTATCGAAGTCGTTGTAGTTGACCATGATCTTCGAGAAGCTCAAAGAAATGGTTTCTACCGGGTCGCCATCTTCAGCGCCTGCAATCTGATAACCACTGACCAGGCAGTCTTCCAGCACGTAATCCATATACTCGACGACTTTATCAGCGCCGGTCTGGACGAACTTGATGGTGACTTTCTTGCCTGCGGATCCGGTAACGGCTTCTTTGAAAAGTGCCGTGGCCGAATTGTCCGCCACCTTGGTCAAGGTGATTTCACTGACAGTAGGACGAGTGGCTTCGCGGTTGGACAGGTTGCCGGGCTCCATGGAGATGCCGCGACCAACACCGAAAGAAAGGGACTGAACAGCAATGTGGTCCTTATAACCCTCCGCTGTTACGTTTCCTTTGATGCCTTCATACTCAAGATAAATTGCCATTTTTAGTCTCCTTGCGTTTGCTGTTTATGGACATCAGGCCTGGAAGCCTTCAGACCCGAGCAACTTTCCCTGCCGCTTTACACGCGATAAAAAAAGTACTCGGAATAAACTTCGCATTCCTGGTACCCGGGACGAATGATAGCCAATTCACTGACCACCAACAACCTGTCTCGCAAAAACAGAATGTTTTTTTTCGATAGCGAGAATCGCATCACTTAAATCCTTTAAATACGGGATTTTTATGTGAACTGGTTCTCCACTTTTGCCGTACAAAAAATAGTCTTAAGACCATTACCACGCCAAAATAAAATCTGCCTACCGCAGTGTCGTAAAAATCAGCTTCATCACGACGGAAGAAATTCGATCGGATAGATGATGGTAATGGTCTGTGCGCTTCGTTCTTCGAAACGAAATTGTAAAACGCGGGCCCTGATTCTCTGCTCCAGACGATGATCGTCCAGCTCGCTGGAAACAATCGCCACTTCGGTCACCTCACCGGAAGGCTCAATGGTTATTTCCAGCACCAGACGCCCCTGCAACCCGGGCGTCTGCCGACGTGCACGGTTGTAGAGTGAGTACAGGAGGCCTTTATTGCGATCGAAAACCAGGCTGACCTCTTCGTTCGTTCGCCCAGTCTGCGCGAAACTGTCCCGGCGCTCCGGATTTTCCGCCCGGTCCTCGACGAGCGGAGTCTCCAGGTTGGCAAGATCGCGTCGCGCCAATACACTGCCACCCTCTCCGGCCGATACTGCGGCAACATCATGTGCGCCCGTTCGCTCAGCGGCTGATGCCAGATCACCGTCGCCATAACCCGTGGCCGTCTGCCCGGCATCGGCGCCACCTTTGCCTTCGGTGTCCACCCAGTCATCCACCTCAGAGGTATCCATCAGGCTGTCCAATTGATTTCCGAGCGCCAACAGGCCACTGCGCTGCGCCTGCTCCCGGGCCTCACGCTGCGCTTCGTTGGCAGGTTCCTGCACGGCGGGTCGCTCTCGCTCCCGCTCGACCAGGGGCTTTGGCTCAGCCACCGGTAATGGCTTGGGCTTCACCTCCTCCTGCGCCTTAACCGGTGGATCACTGGGTTGCTCGAGCATAAAGCGGGCCACCCGCTCGGGAATATCCGATCGGGTCATGCGTTGCTTTTCCGGAACCTCAACCAGCGATAACGTCAACGCGATTGCCAGCGCCAACCCGACACAGCCGGTCAGCCACCAGCGATAGTGATTGGCCGAAGATCGACCGGGCTGCCACTGGATGACCAGGTCCTGATAACGGGGGGCGGTCTGCATCATGATGCTCACAACTGACTCGCCTCCTCCGCAGGGTCGGAGATCTGACTGGCGGCGAAGGCGACCTGGCGAAATTCCAGAACCCGACTGGTTTCCACCACCCGCCTGATGATTTCGTAGGGGACAGACTGATCGGCCAACACCGTCAGGGTGTCGTTTTCACCACCGGCAGACAGCGACAGTCGGTAGGCCAGCTCTTCCCGCAGAGGCTCAATGACACCGTCGCCCTCTTTGGTCACCTCCTCCAGTTTCGCCACCGACTGGCCATGCACCAGTATGGCTTCTCGCGAGATCAATACCCGTAAAGTTTCCTCGGGCGGTTGCCCGGCGGTGGAATCCGGCAGTTTCATCACTTTCTGACTGGGCAGCTCACTGTCACTCGATGCATTGACCAGCAGGAAAAACACCAGAATGGTAAAGATATCCATCAGTGACACGAGATTCAGCCCCGGCGACTTGCGCAACTTCTGGTTGCGCTGAATACGGCGGGCCCGTCGACTCAGAGATTTCATGCCGAACCCTCCCTGTCCGTCGGCGCATCACCCAGCGATATGTCCGGAAACAGCTCGACCCGTTCGAGCGTACCAAGCTGTACCTGCTGCGTGCTCCCGACCCGATCCATCACCTGTATCAGGGTGTTGTAGGAAACGCCCGGCGCCAGTCGCAAGGCAATCGCGGTTTCATCGGGGAAGCGCTGCTTGATTTCAATCAGTGCCTCCCGAAGCTGGCGCCACTGGTCCTCATCATCCGTCCGTTCCAGACGCGTAATCACGCCGATGTTGGCATCCCGCAATACCAGGTCATCGTCCGACACCACCAACTGGAGCTGAAGATCCAGCGGCTGTTCCGAGGATTCCTGCTCCGTCTGCGGCCCCGGAAGATTCAACTCCAGAACGGTCATCCGGGAGAAAACCGCCGTAATCAACAAGAACGGGACCAGTATGACCATCAGATTCATGAACGCTGTGATGTTCAGCTCAGCGGCCTCCTGAACCTGACGCTTGCGACGAAAGCGCATGCCTTTACTCCCTGATCATCAAGTTCAGACATTTGACCGCGGCGGTTTCAATACTGTCGACCACTCGCGCCGCTTTGGTGGAAAGATAGGAATGCAACAGCAACAGCGGAATGGCGGCGCAGAGCCCAAAGGCCGTGGTATTCATCGCCACCGAAATACTGGCCGACAGCATCTCCGCCTTATCCGCCGGGTTCGCCTCGGCCACAGCGGTAAATGCCTGAATCAGGCCAATGATGGTGCCCAGCAGCCCAAGCAGCGTGGCCACATTGGCCAGCGTTGCCAGGTAATGGGTACGCTGTTCAACCTCCGGCAGCACTTCCATTACGCCCTCCTCCATCGCGGATTCGACCGTCTCGCGCCTGGGGTTCCCTTTGAAACGGGAAAAGCCGTAACTCAGAATCCGTCCCAGTGGGTCTTTCAGGTCGGTCAGCGACTGTGAGGCCCGCTCGTAATCCTGGGCTTTGAGCATCGGCGCCAACTTGAGCCAGACCCGATTGACCGACTTCTGGGTTTTGGACAGGTAAAAGAAGCGATCCAGGGTAATCGCCAGCCCCGCCGCCATGATGAACAGGATCGCCCACATGAACGGGCCACCCACTTGAAAAAAACGGACAAATTCCATAACAAGCCTCTGTGGTTAATGATGTTTCCGTTGAGTTACAAGATCGTCGGTCGCGCTTTCTGGTGCGGTCCGACCGTTGACATTTGAATCGATGGCCAGCAACAGGTGGCGGCGCTTCAGCCGATACTCCGCCAACGACACCGATCGCTGGTTGTAGTCGTCTACCAACTGGTGCAGCTGCTGTATCAGAGTTGTCACATCCACGGTCATATCGCTCGAGTCTCTTAGCGGTTTTTAAGCTGTCTGACCAAGCGCAGACCGGTATAGGTGTCCGGGTGGCCATCGTGTGATTTCTGCCAGCTCACCTGGCATTCATCCATCGGCGTATCGTAGTGCCCCCCGGCAACCGATAACGCTCCCCCGCTGAGGACCCACTCCTGAGCGTTGCCCAGATGATTCACCAGGCCCCAGCGGTTCTGCCCACCCACGCTGGCTTTGACCATGGAACCGCCACGTTGAATACCCCGGGAGGAGAACAGACAGTTGCGGTTCGGGTCCGGCTCGGCGCCGTCCGCTCGGGCAGCATGGCGCCACTCCTCGTAGGTTGGCAGCCGATAACGGTAACCGGTCTGTTCACTGAGCCAGCGGGCGTAAGCCTTCGCCTGCTCAATACTGATGTCAGTGACGGGTCTGTCCCGGGATTGCTCTTGCTGTACCTCACACGTTGATGCGCGACAGAAGCGATTGAAGTCCCCAACGGTCACCTCCTCACGACCAATGGCGTAAGCAGGCCGGCCCGCAAACCCGGGGACCACCACCATGTCCGGACCGAGCCCCGCGCCCGGCAAGGTATCCCGACACCCCGCGCGCGGGCCTCGGCCTCCCATTCCGGCCAGAGAGGCGTCACAGGGGTCTTTGGGTTCTATGGCGATGCCGGCAATGGCGGCACTGCGCGGAAAAATCTGCATGGCATGCTGCTTGAATGTCTGGGCCCGGTCGGGAAAGCGAGCGCCAATGGTTTCGATGCAGGATGCCAGCGCGCCGATCATCCGGCTTTGCTCGCGCTGGTATCGACCCGGGTCCAACTCCTGCAACTTGTTGACCGCAATGGCCAGGTCATCCATATTCAGCTGTTGTCGGCAGGCAAGCTGTCGATCAACGTTGGCCAGTGCGTTATCGAACTCGCGATTGACTTTTTCCTGAACCGCCTGCTTGCGTGCCTGTTCCTGCGCCAGAGCCTGCGCCGCTCGGCGCGCCTCGGCCTGCTGCTTCGCTTCGAGCCGGGCCCGCTCAAGTGCGCTGTCTATCTGTGCGGACAGCCGATCGAGCGCGGCTTCGTCATCGCTGTAGCGCCGGGCATTGGTCAGCCGGGCACGGGCCTGCTCCAGGGCGCCTGCTTCAATTTCCTCATCAATTTTTTCCAGATACGCCTTGTAAATGGACGCACGCTGACCTTCCAGCCACTGATCGCTCTCACCCAAAAGATCCTGCAAGTCGGTATAGCTCTGCCAGAGCTGACGCTCCCATTGAGAAGAAAAGGTCAGTGTGGTCAACAGTTCGGTCAGCTCGTTCTGCTTCATTTCCAGTCTGAGTCGCTGCTCGATTTCCAACCGCACATCCTGCTCGGAAAACTGTGGAATCCACTGGTCCCGATACTGATAGGCGGCGGTCGCCATTGACGTCACCACAATCAGCGCGCCGATCGCGTATTTGGCAATCGCCACTTTCCGGTGCACGAAGGCATTCCAGAACGCCTGAACCGACGCCACCCGATCCTCTCGGCGATAAGCCAGACAGTGCTCAATGGCTCGCCACTGGCTTTTGGGAATACCCACCAGGCGTTTCGGTTTCAACTTCTGACGGGCCGCCTCGTCGGCATGCACCCGGTTGAACGGGTGCTCGCCGGCAAAAAGCTCATAGGCAATGCACCCGAGCGCGTAGAGGTCATCACGCGCATCGGGCGGAGCGCCCTCAAGCATCTCCAGGCTCGCGTAAGCGGGGGTCAGAGCGCCAAGGTTCCCCGCATCAAAAACCGTTTTATCGTCTTCCGAATCATCGGACCGCTCGGCTTTGGCCACCGCGCGGGCAATACCAAAGTCAAACACCTTGGGAATGCCTCGGTGGGTGACAAAGATGTTGCCCGGCTTCAGATCCGAGTGAATGATGTTTTCCGCATGGGCATAGATCAATGCCGAACACACGCCTTCAAGAATCTTCAGACAATCTTCATGGGGCAATCCGGTGGAACGATACTGGGATAACAACTTGTCCAGCGGCTTGCCATCGAGAAACTCCATGGTCATGAAAACCGTGTCGCCATCCCGGTCGAAATCGTGTACGTTAACGATATTCGGGTGCGCGATACGTTGGGTTTTGCGCGACTCTCTCTGCAGGGCGATGAACGCTTCCGGGTGGGCCTTGAACTCGTCGCTCAACACCTTGATCGCGACATAGGGGTCACGATCCTGGGCCTCGATTTTCAGCCGATCCTTGGCTTTGTAGACCACCCCCATACCACCGGCCCCCAGAATGTCCTCCAGCAAAAACCGGCGCTTCAGTAAACCATGATGACCCGAGGGGCGCTTCGGGGAAGCGGCCGCTTTGGGTTTGGTCGGTCTGGCGACGACGGTGGGCGGATTCGGATCCACCAGCGTGGCATCCGATCCACGACGACGCGGCGGCGCCTGATAGCGGGTTCTGTCACTCGCCGCAGGCGTTTCCTCCGATCGGCTCCTCGGGGTATACACGGTGGCATCGGGTGGGGTTTTTGCGCGCGGCGCAATCCGCGTTTTAGTGTCCCTGGTTTCAGTCATATCCCTTCATCTTCCTGACTCAACGTTCTCATTGAGCGCATTGCCGTCCATTGGAACTGTCTACTTTTCCGGGCTCGCCTTTGATCACCACCACCGAGACGTTATCCGGCGCCCCCGCGCGCAAGGCGACATCAATCAGTGCCTGAGCGCAGAGGTCAGGATCCCGGTCGGCCATGATTCGTGCGATGGTCTCGGTTTCAATCACGCCATGAAGTCCATCGCTGCACAAGAGAAACAGGTCACCGAGCCGCACATCAAACAGGCGCATATCCAGTTGCAGATGCTCTTCCACTCCGACCGCACGCGTAATCACGTTGCTACACTGATGCACTCGGGCCTGCTCGCGATTGATCAGGCCCATGGCCACCATGTCTTCTACCTGGCTATGATCCCGGCTCAATTGCGTGAGGGTTCCGTTGCGAAAACGGTACAACCGGGAGTCCCCCGCCCAGAGCACCACCCCGATACGACCGCGGATCATCAGGTGCACCAGTGTGCTCCCGATCGTGGCGCCGTCGAGCTCCATTCGGGCATAGTTCTGCAACCCCTGATTTACCCCCTGCAGACAGTCTTCAACCCGATCCACCGATTCAGCCAACGCTTCGGGCAAGTGCAATTGGGCGAGACCCTGAACGATTTCCCGGCTGGCCAGGTCGCCCACCTCGTGACCGCCCATGCCATCGGCCACCGCCCAGTGGTTATGATCAGCGCACGCAAACACCGCGTCTTCATTCAACTTGCGCACCGCGCCGGCATGGGTCGCATGCTGGCAGCGCCAGTGAATGGGGCGCCGATACGTGGTATCAACCGGTTGCGGCCGGGTCTGGGTATCAAGCATCCCTGAGCTCCCT
>NZ_DFTP01000070.1:36887-37249 GCF_002381585.1 Marinimicrobium sp. UBA4209 | reverse complement strand
AGCATCCCTGAGCTCCCTGGGGCACGGTGCGAACGGCTGCTCCCACTGCCAGTCCCGCCACTGCCCCGTATACATGGCGGCCACCCCTGAAACCGCCGGCAAACCCCGCGCCGTAACGACACAGGGTTCGACCCGATCAGATCCCGCGGTGGACCAGATGCTGTAGCTCGGCATGGTCGCCGACAGGGCCGCATCCAACAGGTAGGGATAGACCTGCTCGGGCCGGGCCTGCTCTTCATGAAGTGTGACGATACGATCACCGCCCGAGCCGGACGCTAGTCGGGTGTACTCCGCATTGACCCGCAGGGGACTGGACTGAATACGGGCCGCCAGTGAATCGATCTGAATCTGGCCGTCGAGAT
>NZ_DFTP01000070.1:36321-36813 GCF_002381585.1 Marinimicrobium sp. UBA4209 | reverse complement strand
GAATCTGGCCGTCGAGCGCAGCCAGGGCAGCAGACTCCAGCGATTCGTACCAGACATCGGCGGCGGTCAACGCCACCGTGGCCGGGGTATTGGCCGGCGCCGAGCCCAGGATGGTGAACGGAAAATAACGACCGACCCGGTCCACGCTGGGCAGAGAAATTCCGGCCCAAAGCTGGCCGTCTATCACGCCTGGAGAGAGCGCAAATCGCCAGATGGGACTGGTGAGATACACATCCAGCCAGTGCTCGCCCAACTGCTCCTGAGTCGCAGCGATTACAGACTGTAACCAGTCATCCCAGATATTCACGCACTGCGATGGTAGCCCCCGGTGAATGAAATCACCGTGGGCGGGCAGCTTACCGAAAAAACCAACGACGCCATTGGCACTCATCACAGCACCTCCGGACACTGATATCGGCGCAGGGGATTATTGGTCAACAGATTGTCGACGCTTTGGGTGCGCACTTCATACACCATCGTGTTCCGATCCGC
>NZ_DFTP01000070.1:30954-36265 GCF_002381585.1 Marinimicrobium sp. UBA4209 | reverse complement strand
GGGTATCCGCGGCGGCGCTGGAGAACGTCAGGTGGAAGACGTCCGAGCGAGACGTTTTCTGCACCTGAGCATCATCCAGCGCTCGGAACCAGGCCCAGGGCCCCTGGTACACCCGATCACTGGCGCCCCCGTTGACCTTCTCGAACACCAGACGCAGCCGGCGTTCCGCCTGATCACCCGACCAGTCAACCCGACGCCAGAACTTGGGCCCGTGACTGTACGACAGGGTCTGGTCGCCCATATCAAGAATAAAGCGGGCATTGTCTTTGGCCAGGTCTTGCGGTTTGAACTCCAGACTCAGTCGCGGGGAGGACTCCCCCGAGCGGAACATCAGTTCGGTGATCGCCTGCCCGTGGCGGATCTGAGCCAAGGCACTGGCCGAAAGCCCCAGGCCGTAACCATCCACCTGCCGGTTGTGCCACCGCCCCCGGGTCTGAACAAACGGCTCGATATACTGCTGTACAAAACGCTCGTGCAGCCCGCCCGGCTTGAAGAATTCACTGAAGTCGTACAGTGACATTTCCGCATCCACACCGCCCACCAGTGGGTAACGGCCCGCCGCCATGCGCTGATACGGCTGATACACCTGGGCCTGCCACTCGTTGACGACATGCCCTCGAGCTTCAATCAGAATACTCCGCCAGGTTTCCCGTGACAGGCCGTTGAGCCACTGCTCCAGGGGCTGGGGCAGGTTGCGCGCATAGCTTCGCAATTGACTGGCCGGATTACCCTCGCCATCGGCAAAGCGCGCGCGGGCGATTTCGAACGCGCGTCGTTGGGGGTCCGGCGACATCCGGATGTCCTGCACGAAATCACTCAGCTTGCGCACCTCCCCAAGCACCGCGTGAATGGGTGCCTGACCGGCATCCCCCGCCATCAACCGATGCAGCTCACTGAAATGGCGATCCACTTCGGTGGAGTCCATTTGCGAGGCAATCAAACCGGCCGCAATACTGGTTCGTTGACTACGACCCGCTCCGGCCACCTTTTCCTTGAGCTCGGGGTTGGTCAACTGCGTCTGCGCGGCGCTGACCTCCAGTACCCGCAAGAGGGGCGAGTACAGTGGGTCCGCCGCACGCGCCAACCGCTCGCTGCCCTGATTGAGGCTGGCGAAAGAATCAATGGAAAGTGCCTGCTGTACTCCCACCCAGGTGCGAATGTAGTCGCGCAGATACAGTTCGGTCACCCGCTCGCTCAGCTCCCCGAGGTCGTCCTCAGTCATGGTCTGGGCACTCTGCTCCAGGCTCTCAAATATCCAGCGGTCATTGACCAGCTCACGCAGTACCGGCGATCGTGGTGAGAGGTCGATGGACTTGTAGCCTTCGCGGGTGAACATCCAGGGCACCTGAATCGCATCCCGGGCGTTCGCCGGCAATTCAAATACCGCGGTCAACTGATTGCCGTATTGAGCCCGCAGATCAACCGGACGTTGAAATTCCGGCTCGCTCTGAATCCGGTTATAGACTCGCTGAGCGACCGGAACCTGCAGTAGGCGTTGGGCCACCGTTCGGGCCAGAGGCTGGTTAAGCGCCTGATCCGTCAACTCCAGGGCCAGCAACCCCTCCAGGTGGTGCCGCAACGAGGTCTGAGTCTCGCGCTCCACCGTAGCGGCCCACCGACGGGTAAACCACTCGACCACCTGCGGGGCTTCCATGCGCGAAGTATCCCCGAACATCTGGTACACCCGGAACTGGTTGTACAACTGCAGATCATCTTCGGTATTCAGCAGCGCCTGCTCCAGCTCCCGCAACAATGCCTGAGTGAACGGGCCGCGCAGATAACGCTGATACGCCTGATCGGCGCGTTCATCGATGCGTCCGTCGTAGAGGCCGACGCCGGTCAATACCGGGTGTGCGTCCCGGTCGTATACAGAACTGGCCTGAGCCAGGGCGGTCAGCGCTGGCAGGTGCGCTCGGGGGGCTGCCGGACCGTAACCATCCCCTTGTCGCTGCTCGAAGCGGGACAGGTGCGAGCGGACATCTTCCATATCAGAGGCGTGGCGACTGACACTGCCTGTCCACACCATCATCAGACCCACGACACTGGCCGCCAAAGCCGCGTAAGCCGAGCGCCGCCCCCACTGCCGCCAGCGTTCATAGCGTGGATTGGTGCCCACCAGCTCAGACTCCGGAAAAATCACATCCTGAAAGAGCCGTCCCAGGAAAAAGCCTTTACCCCGATTCACCCCCGGTGCGGCCGGTTCGCGCCCAAACCCGAACTGTGCCGACACGGTACTGACCAGGCGATCAATCGGCGTGCCATCCTGGGTGCCGCTCGAGTAATAGACGCCGCGCAACAACGGCTGGTAACGATAGCGATTCGGGGCAAAGGTCTGCTCGACAAACCCCTTGACCAGGCGGTTGAGTTGTTCAAACTGGGTCGGAAAATGCTCGATGGCGGCCCGACGCTGGGGATCGCGTTCCTGATGAAGTCGCCAGATCAGACGTTCGTACAGTCGGGCTTCGAGTTGACGAAGCTCGGCGTCAATAAACTCAAAGTCCGGGGCCGACTCCACCGAACCGGCGCGGGGCAGGCTGAGGCCCCACACCTGCTCACGCTCGTCTTTCCCCAGGTCTTCGAAAAACTCATTGAAGCCCGCGATCAGGTCCGACTTGGTGAACATGAGATAGACGGGAAAGCGCACCTCCAGCTTACTCATCAAATCATCAATGCGGGTGCGAATGGTGCGAGCATGACGGGCGCGCTCTTCTTCGGTCTGGGTGAGCAGATCCTGCACGCTGATCGAGACAATCACGCCGTTGATCGGCCGGCGACGGCGGTGCTTTTTCAGAAGCCCCAGAAACCCCTCCCAGGCCGAACTGTCCACCACCCGGTGACTGTCTTGGGTCGTGTAACGTCCCGCGGTGTCCACCAGCACGGCATCATTGGTGAACCACCAATCGCAGTGTCGGGTTCCGCCAACGCCCTGCAGCGCTCCGGCACCAAACTTTTCGGCCAGGGGAAACTCCAGCCCGGAGTTCACCAGCGCGGTGGTTTTGCCCGCACCCGGCGGGCCCACCATGATGTACCAGGGCAGCTCATACAAGGCTCGACTCTTGTTGGCACGGCCCCGAAAACGACGCTGCCGAAGCACGGCCAGCGCTTCGAAAAAGCGCTGCTGAATCTGCTGGACATCCTCGGCCGCCTGACTACTGACATAGTCCGTTGCGTTGGTCTGGCTCTGCTGAATGTCGTCCACCATCGCCTGATTCTGCTGGCGATCCCGCCATTGCAGGCGCAGGTTATTCAGCCCCCACAGCACCAGCAACACCAGAATGACCAACAGTCGGGTGATGCTGCTGGCCAGGGGCGCCGCGTTTTCATCGCCAAACTTGATCAGGGGTCCGCCAAACCAGACCAGCAGCGCCAGAATTAAGACACCCACCAGCGATAAGGTGACCGGGTGGAGCAAGGTATTTTTAATCCGCTTCATCATTACCATCGGTTCCCTGTTGGTCTACTCAAACGAATCCCTGGAAAAGGTTTCAATCTGCTCATTGACAGTATCGAGCTGCTCCACAACGGGGTTGGAATTGGTGTAAAGCCAGTACCGGAAACCGGAAAAGATCAACACCAGAAGCAACGCCACGGCAGCACTCCAGATCCACAACGGAATGGATTCTCCCAGGGTTGAGGAGGTCCGGCCGAGTCCCTGCCAACGTGGCGACAGCGCGCGTTCGTGCTCGCCGCGATACCGGCGGATGGTCCGGTAGAGCTCGTCTTTGATCTGCTCCAGGGCATCGCGTCCGCGGTTTGCCAGACGGTAGCGCCCTTCGAACCCCAGGCTCAGGCACAAATACATCAACTCCAACATGTCCAGGTTCTGGGATGGGGCCTGGTTCATGCGCTGCAGGATCTGAAAAAATTTCTCACCCCCTGAGGTTTCATTGTGAAACGCACTGAGCAGAGTCCGCTGCGCCCAGGGACTGTCGCTACCCCAGGGGGTATTGAGTACCGCCTCATCCAGAACCGAACAGAGAACATAACGGGCCGCCAGCACAATCTCCGGCGGATAGCCCCGGTCCCGGGCCTCCACTTCGAACTCCCGGATCGACTGGGTCAACTGACGGTACAGACCGCGCACATCAGTGTGGCGTGCCGACTGGCGGACTTTGCCAAATACCAGCAGTAGCGTATTGGCGGAGCTGACCAGAGGATTGAGCCCCCGACCGGCAACCAGAGGCTCAGGAGGCAGGTCCATCGCTGATGGTGGCGCGGGTGAATCAACCGGTGAAGGCGCACGCGGCTCTGGTGTTCCGGCCGCAGCGCGCGGGGTGTTCACGTCTGGTTTCATTCGGGTGCGATCGCCACCGGGGCGAGGCTGGCGAAAGACCGTTTTGTCCGGAGAATCCATGGGTGCTCCTCAATATCGAGAGGCGATCGCTATTGGCGAATCGCCCAGAACTCCATTTCCAGGCCGGGGAAGTCTCCGCCCACGTGCAACGCAAAGCCACCCGAGCTGGCCATTTCCCGCCAGAAGGCGCTGTGCTGATCCAACTCAAAGTAGGCGTATCCCGACCGGTAGGGAATCTGCCGCGGCGCCACGGGCAAAGGTTTGATGGCAATACCCGGCATGGCGGCGTTGACCAACTGCCGGATACGCTCCACCGGACCCACCTTTATTTGCGCCGGCAGGCGCGAGCGCAGGGTTTCCTCGGCGATATCGGCGCGCACCGCCAACACAAACGCCGCCGAAGAAAGCAGCGAGCGATCGGGAATGGTACCCACGCGGATACCATATTTCTTTTCCTCAAGTGGCAGACCGATGGCGGTCTGCTCGTACACCATCGACAGGTAGCTGCGCAGGGTGGTCATCAGGGGCAAAAACGTGGCCTGCAATTGATCGTGCCGGTACGGCGCGAACTCCGGTGGCCGCTTCTCCCTGGCGACAAAGGTGGACAACTCTCCGGCCATCAGCAGCAGTTGCTGAAACAGCGCCAGAGGATGCAGATTGCGCACCGTGGCCAGATGGGCGATCAGGGGTTCATAGCGGTTGATCATCTGCAGCATCATGTAGTCGGCGATTTCCGCGGTTCCGCCCCGGCGGGCATCCGCCAGACGGCCCGCAATTGCCTCGCCCCGATGATGCAGCATCCCCGATAACTCGGGCAGAAAGCCCGCGAGTCTGGGGGCGGCCGTACAATCGAGACAGGTGGCCAAGTACTGCTCATCGAGCAGCACGTTGTGGTCATCGCGCACCTCCGCAATGCGCAGCACGCCAATACAGGCATACCCGCTGAGATCCTCGGACTCGAGCATCAGGCGTAACCGGAGCTTACCCACATCCACGGGACGGGTATCTCCGCCATCC
>NZ_DFTP01000070.1:0-30896 GCF_002381585.1 Marinimicrobium sp. UBA4209 | reverse complement strand
GGGTATCTCCGCCATCCGAGGTGACATCCCGCGCACTGACTTCCGACACGTAATAGCGGGCCAGGGCCTGTGCATCATCTTCCCGGGAGACGTCCACCGCGCCCGGCCGACGAACCGGTACCGCAAGATACACCAGCGTATTGTGGGCGCCTTCGGGAACCTCGAGCACCCCGGGCGCATCATCCACTTCGGGGAAATTGAAGGGAGTACCATCGGGGAACACGCCCCGCCCCCGGGACACGGACAGCTTGCCCAGTTTGAGCAACTCCTGATCCAGCTCCAATGCCTGTAATCCCCAGGCATAGGCGCCCAGGGCACTGCACTTGGCATCGATGTAGCGTTCGACGTAGCGGTCGTACTGCTGAAAGTGCTGAGGGTTCAGAAACATCCCCTCGGACCAGATGACTTTGCTGCTCAACGACATGATCTATCTTCCCTATTGTTGCCGGTTCATTGTGGGTTCCAATCAGTTCAGCACTGACAACTGGTTACCCGAGATCTGCAGTTTGATGACATCCCTGAACACGTTGCGCGCGGTAACGGGAATGACGACTTTGTAGGCGGCGCGCTGGTACTGATAGAACTCGGCCATGATGCCGACATAGCGCGTGTTCGCATCGAGTACCAGCTCATGGTCCCGAATCTCGCCGGGGACCACACCGGGTAGCTGGCGTCGACGTACCAACGTATCACCGAGCACGGCCGAGTCACGTTCATACAGACGCACAAAGTCAGCGTCAGCAAACGCCTGTTCGGCGGTCAGCTCGTAAAACCTCAGCACCACTGGCGCGGGCTCGTTGCTGTGATCGGGATTGATGTCCGCGCGCGCGTCAATGGACAGCCTGACATCGGTCTGTAACTTGAGCATACCCCCGACGCGGCTTTCCTGATTCGCGCAGGCGGTCAACCAACACACCAGCAGAACCGGAAAAAGCCTACGAAGTAAATCAAACCGTTCCATAATTCATCTCTCCTATCGTTACCGGTCGATTATCGCGACGCCGCTCAAGGACGCAGGGCAGACAGGCGACGCAACTGATCCTGATACGCCTGGACAAACTCGTCACCGAAAATCTGCTGAAAAGAGCGCTCCATATTGTCACTCAGGCCCCGGTAGTGCGCTCGGTAGTTGTCCCAATAGCGCGCCTTGCGTACGGGCGGTATGACGCTGGGTTTCTGTTGGCTGTTCGCATTGGCCTCGAAACGATCCGGGTCGAACTCCTTGAGCATATGCTCAAACGCTCGACGCATACCGGAGATCATTGCCAACTGGTGTTCCGCAATTTCCTGGAATCCCTCGCGAATGGCCTGCAAAGGCTCCTTGTACGCCTGGCTTCGACGCACAAAAATATTCTCTAGCGCTTCATCGACATCGGCAGAGAACTTGAGTGGATTGTTCTCCACGGGCTGAATGGTGGTGACATTCATCCGAAACTCGTTTTTTATGCTGGCCCGAGAGCGCAACACCTGCATCAACCCCTCAATCACCTCCCGCATCATGGTGCCGATCAGCGGCTCCAGCTCCACTCGCGCCTCCGGGCTCAGCCGGTCCAGATCCACTCCCATGGCGGAAAATAGCGTTTCCGATGTCCGGGGTGGCATGGAGTCTGCGGACGGCTGGGTGGACGTAACCTCTACAGGTTCAGCGCGGCTGACCGGAGTCGGGCGATCCAGGCTCGGGCGCTTGCCAGGCTGAGGCGTGACGACAGGCCCTGGTATTTCCTGTGCCGCGTTATCGTCATGCCCAGCGGGTTCATCCCGGAGTTGTGCATCCGTTGGCTGGGGGGCGGCCGCCCACTCGGGCTCGCGGTCGAGCTGCGGGGAGGCGGAGTCGGGCTCGCGCTCCAAAGGCTCCAGCCAGTCGGTGGGAATCAGTTGTTCCTGATGGGCCTCTGGCCAGTGGATCGCGTCGACGGACGGATCCTGCCACTTCGATTCGGAATCGGAGAAGGCCCCTTCGCCAGGGCCGGGATACAGTGCTGTGGACTCATTGTGCCAGGGTTCGCGCTCGGCACCGGATGCGCCATCCAGCATCTGCAGAGGATCCAGGGAATCTCGGGACGGGTCGGCGACCGGACCGGCATCAAAGGGATCACAGGCAAAGGGATCATCGACGGAAAAAGGCGTGGCGGGATGTTCCTCTGGCGCGGGCTCTGTCGCAAAAGGCGACGCATCGAGCGAGCCGGCCTCGACATTCAACAGGTCGATCGCGAACGTGTAGTCGCCTATCTCAACCTGATCACCGTGATTGATCGTCGTCACCACGCCTTTGCCCAAAGGCTCTGACGAACCGTTGATAAAAGTGCCGTTGGTGCTGTGGTCGATCAACTGGAAGCGTCCCTGCTCGACCGTAAACTCGCAGTGCCGAGCCGACAGGATCCGGTCGGGATCCGGCAGAACCCAGTGATTATCGGGACCGCGCCCGATCGTTCCGCCGTGCTGATCGAATGAAAATTGCTGTTGGGGAAGAGAGGCGCCTTCTGGCGTTTTGATCATCCTTAGCTGTAAGTTCATTCCGTTATCATCCCGAAAGTGTCCGTTTTCTTTACGCTCCATTGGCTGAGCCGTCTGGGCGTCGAGCCAGGAGACTGTATGCGGCGTTCGCCCTTCGTTGCCCGAAGGACATTCCCTGGCGCAGATCACAAAATTTTTTGAGCCACGCCATTGCGATGCGCCGGCCATTCTGTGATGGAAACGGATTGTACACCATATTTTTTTTGAAACAGAATCAAAAATATTGCACTCGGTCACATTTTTCGACGCGGAACAAAAAAATATTTGGCATTCGATTCGTAAACAGTTAATTTTTTAATCGCGCTGTGGTAGCTTTCTCCATCTCCAGCGAATAGCCAACAACGGATTGTTATGTTTATTTATGTGACGGACTACCTTCATTCCTTCGCGGAATGTCTGCATCAGACCAGAAAAAAGCCGTTAAAGTCGATGTGACTCAAGGCCGGCAGTGACAGGAATCAGCAGAACACCATAGGGAAAGACAGGCAATGGCTTCACCCCATATCATTGAGCTCGACGATTTACTCGCCCCTATCGCTGAGGATACACCCTCGGGTGCAGACCCTCGCGCCAGTGCGTCTCCGAACTCAACCTACCAGACACTCAAACGCGAACGATCCAGCGCCCGAGCGGCGGAACGCAAGTCCGTACACGACGGTGACAGCCAGGAGGCCGACCACCATTGGCGTGAAGTGCTGAACCTGGCCCCCAAAATTCTCAAGGAAGAAGCCAAGGATCTCGAAGTCGCCAGTTGGTACACCGAAGCCCTGGTACGCAAACAGGGCTTTCAGGGCTTGCGCGATGCGTTCGCACTGATTCGCGGGTTGGTCGAACAATACTGGGAGAACCTCTACCCGACACCGGACGAAGACGGCCTGGAAACTCGCGTGGCCCCTCTCTCCGGACTGAACGGTGAGGGGGCAGAGGGCGTATTGATCGCACCGATTCGCCGTGTCCCCATCACGGAAGGACAACCCCCCGCCCCCTTCAGCTACTGGCACTACCAGCAGGCACTCGACATTCAGAAGCTGGCCGATGAAGACGCCCGTCAGGCAAAAGAAGCCAAACTCGGTTATGGGCTGGGGGATATCGAGAAAGCCGTCCGGGAATCAGACGACACATTCTTTCAGAACCAGCGGGAAGATCTGGATCAGGCCATTGAGCATTTTCGTGCCTGCCAGAGCCTACTGGATCAACACTGTGGTATTGAGCTGGCGCCCCCTTCCCGCAATATTCTAGAAGTTCTGGAAGAGTGTCGAGGTGCCGTCAATCATCTGGGGCGCGACAAGCTATCGCCCGCGAACGAATCCGAAGGCAGTGCCTCCGAGGCGGTTGAAGCGACCGGAACGGAAGACGCTCCCGCGAACACGCCCGCTACCCGAAAAGCGCTGGATCGCGACGAGGCCTTCCGTCAACTTCGGGAGATTGCCGAATTTTTCCGCACCACCGAACCCCACTCCCCGGTGTCCTACCTGCTTCAGAAAGCCGTCAAGTGGGGCAATATGCGTCTGGACGAACTGATTCAGGAGCTGATACCAGACGAGAGTTCTCGCACGCATTACAGCGAGCTGACGGGCGTAGAAATCACCGAGGATTAACCCCGTAGAAGGCAGTAGTGACGACCAACCAAACCAATGACAGAGGATTAGGGATTATGTCCGACAGTATCCACGACAAGCTCAAGCGCGTGCGCAAGCCTCGCGTTCATATCACCTACGATGTTGAAACCAACGGCACGATCGCCGAGAAGGAATTGCCCTTTGTCATGGGCGTGATGGGGGACTACTCGGGTGATAACACCGAGGCCAAGAAGTCCCTGAAAGACCGGAAGTTCTCCCAGATTGATCGGGATAACTTCAACGACATCATGGGCAAGGTCAACCCCAAGCTGGGATTCCAGGTGGCCAACAAGCTGGAAGATGATGACAGCGAAATGAAGGTCGAGCTCGACTTCAACCGCATGGAAGACTTTGAACCCCATCGGATCGTGCAACAGGTCGAACCGCTGCGCAAGCTGATGGACACCCGCAATAAACTGCGTGATCTGTTGACCAAAGCAGACCGATCCGAGGATCTTGAAAACCTGCTGGAAAGTGTACTGAGTGATACCGAAGCGCTGGCCGCCCTGTCCGGTGAGCTGGGTGTGGGTGCAGAGCAAAAGGAGGAAGCGAAAGATGGCGAATAACGAAGAACAGGTAATGGAGCAGGCGGAAGCCGATGTACAGGAAGTCAGCTTTCTCGAGCAGGCCATTACCGCGACCCGACAGACTCCGGCGGACGAGACTCAGGATCTGCTCAAGACCCTGACCCAGGAAGCCATGAACGGCACGGTCAAATGGGACAAAAACCTGACCGTCACCATCAATCGCGCCATTGCGGCAGTCGATCAGTTGATGTCCCAGCAACTGTCGGAAATCATGCACCATGAAAAATTCCAGAAGCTTGAAGGCTCTTGGCGTGGACTGAACCACCTGGTGATGAACTCCGAGACCGGCTCCCAGCTCAAGATCCGCATGCTCAACCTGAGCAAGAAAGAACTGACCAAGGATCTCGAGAAAGCGGTGGAGTTTGACCAGAGCCAGATTTTCAAGAAAATTTACGAAAGCGAATTCGGCACCGCTGGCGGTCAACCCTACTCCGCGCTGATTGGCGACTATGAGTTCTCCTCTCACCCAGACGATATCTCGCTGCTCAGCCAGATGTCCAACGTGGCCGCCGCCGGCTTCTGCCCCTTTCTGACCGCTGCGGCGCCGCAGATGTTCGGCTTTGAGGATTATACCGAGCTGTCCAAACCGCGCGATCTGGAAAAGATTTTTGATTCAGCGGAGTACATTCAGTGGCGCAGCTTCCGCGAGAGTGACGATGCCCGCTTTGTGACCCTGACCATGCCCCGGGTACTGGCCCGCCTGCCGTACGGCCAGTCGACCAAACCCATTGAGGCGTTCAACTACGAAGAAGTACCGGTGGGTGAGGACGGCAAACATCGAGCCACCGAGCACGATGATTATTGCTGGATGAACGCTGCTTACGCACTGGGCACCACCCTGACCAAAGCCTTCGCCGAGTACGGCTGGTGCACCAGCATTCGCGGTGCCGAAGGGGGCGGTCGTGTCGATGGGCTGCCCAGCCATACCTTTGTCAGTGACGATGGTGACGTGGATCAGAAATGCCCGACCGAAATCGGCATTACCGACCGCCGTGAAGCAGAACTGAGCAAGCTGGGCTTTCTGCCGCTGTGCCACTACAAAAATACCGACTACGCGGTATTTTTCGGGGCCCAGACCGCACAGAAGCCGCCCAAGTTTGATGATCCCGAGGCGAGCGCCAACGCGGCGATTTCCGCCCGTCTGCCGTACATCATGGCAACCTCCCGCATCGCCCACTTCCTGAAAGTGATGGCGCGCGACAAGGTCGGCTCGTTCATGGAAGCGGGGGAAGCCGAAGAGTGGCTCAACCGCTGGATCGGCAACTACGTGAATGGCAGCCCCGGCGCCAGCGCCGAAATGAAAGCCCGCTTCCCATTGGCCGAGGCTCACGTCGAGGTCAAGGAAGTCCCGGGCCAACCCGGCGTATTCAATGCGGTCGCCTGGATGCGCCCCTGGTTGCAGATGGAAGAGCTGACCGCCTCCCTACGCCTGGTAGCCAACATCCCCAAGGCGGGCTAAAGCCAGCGCCCAAATAGGGCGGCGGAGGGATCCGCGCCCTATTGTTTTTTTCTTCTTAACGGATTCTCTGGCACGCAATGTCAAATCACCTTGCCACCCCATCGGTGTCCTCAACCCCGGATGTCCCGGCCGCAGCTCGGCTGGATGCCGTGTGTGAACGGCCCCCGAAGCTGACCGGACTGGATGACTTTCTGACCGAAAAGAATCCACAGCGGGCGCTGGCCTACTTTCTGTCAGAGCTGGCGCCAGACGGCCCTCTGCGTAGCGTACTGGACATTGAAATCGCCGTGCATCGGACCGTTGCCCGCATCGATCGACTGATCAGCCACCAGATCAACGCCATCATTCACCATCCGCGTTTTCAGACGTTGGAAGCGGCATGGCGCGGTGTCTGGTATCTGACGTTGCAGGCCGAGGGCGCACGCAACATCAAGATCAAGCTGCTTGATATTGCCTGGACAGAGGTGGCCCGGGATATTGATCGTGCCCTGGACTTTGACCAGAGCCAACTGTTCCAGAAAATTTACAGTAACGAATACGGTCACCCGGGAGGCGAGCCTTTTGGCGTGTTGATCGGCGACTATCAGGTAGCGCACCGCCCGTCGTCGCGCCACCCACAGGATGACATCGCCACCTTGGAGGGCCTGGCTCAAATCGCGGCGGCGGCGTTCGCCCCCTTCATTGCCAGCGCCTCACCCGAGCTGTTTGGCCTGGACGATTTTGCCAAGCTTGGCGAACCAATCAATCTGGAAGCCATTTTTTCCCAACAGGAGTACGTCCGTTGGCGGGCGCTGCGCGAAAAATCCGACGCCCGCTTCATTGGCCTGACACTCCCGAGAACCCTGATGCGCCGTCCCTATCGGACCACCGCGGGCAGTTATAAAGGGGTGCCGTTTCGGGAAGAAAAAGGCGGCCGCCAGGGAGATGGATACCTGTGGGGCAGTGCCAGCTTTGCCTTTGCCGGTGTGTTGATTCGCGAGTTTGCCAATGTCGGCTGGTTTGGCCACATTCGTGGCGTTCCGCGCAATCAGATCGGGGGCGGACTGGTAACCACCCTGCCGGTGGATCACTTCGACGCGGACCCGGCGGCTCTGGCCCCCAAGCCGCTAACCGAAGTGATCATCACAGATCGGCGTGAACGGGAGCTGGCCGAGTTGGGATTGATCCCGCTGTGCCAGAGTTACCAGACGCCGTTTGCCGCTTTCTACAGCAATGCCTCGATTCAGAGGCCTGCTCGGGACACAGACCAGGGCGTAAACGCCCGGCTTTCCGCCATGCTGCAGCACGTCTTGTGTGGCTCACGGGTAGCCCATTACATCAAGGTCATGATCCGGGACAAAATCGGGGCGTTTATCAGCGCCGATGAATGCGAGCAGTTTCTGCGTCAGTGGTTGTTCCGCTATACCACCGGACGGGAAGATCTGGAGTGGGAGGAGCAGGCCCGTTACCCCTTGCGCGAAGCCGCCGTGAACGTCGAAGAACACCCGGAGCGGCCCGGACAATACCTGTGCAAAATTCATCTGGTGCCTCACTACCAGATCGACCAGATGGTCTCGGAATTGGAACTGGTCACCGAACTGGTACAGACCGGCTGACGGCCCTGAAGGAGAGAGGGAATCATGAGTCATATCGCAAAAACCCGCGAGCTGCGCCCATCCATCCTGGATCGCCTGCTTGATCACGACCCACAGGCTGTGCGCGAGCCCGCGCCGGCACGCCACCAGTACCTGAGCGAACTACGCCAGAGCGTGCGGCGAGATCTGGAGAATCTGCTCAACAGCCGTTTCTGCATGATCGAGCCCCCGCAGGAGTGTCCGGAAGCTACCCACTCCCTGCTCAATTACGGCCTACCGGACCTGGCAACCGTGAACATTTCCGACGCCGAAAAAAAGCAGCGCTTTGTGCAACAGCTCGAACGCATACTGCGGGAGTATGAACCCCGGTTCAAAAGCGTGCGGGTGACTCACCTCGAGAACCGGGAGCGCACCGACCGAACGCTGCGCTTTCGTATTGATGCGGTGCTATGGGCCGACCCAGCGCCGCAAAGCGTGGTGTTCGACTCGATTCTCGAGCCGGTCTCACGCAGCGTGAACGTCAAGGAGTCGCTCCATGGCTGATGAACTGCTGCCTTACTATGAGCGCGAGCTGGCTTACATTCGGCAAATGGGCGCCGAGTTCGCCAAAGAGAACCCGAAAATCGCCAGTCGCCTGGGTATCTCCACCGAAACTATCGAGGACCCCCATGTGTCCCGGTTGGTGGAAAGCTTTGCCTATCTCAATGCGCGCATTCAGAATCGCCTTGACGATGACTTCCCCGAATTCAGCGACGCATTGCTCGGCACCCTGTTTCCCCACTATCAGCGGCCAATTCCGGCCATGAGCATTGTGCGCTTCGAGCCCGACCCGGAACAGCTTGAACGGCCCTTTGTGGTTCCCAAGGGCACCGAGCTCGACACCCGTTCCTTCAAGGGCGAAAAGTGTCGCTTCAGCACCTGCTATGACACCACCCTGACACCGGTCGAAGTGGCCGAGGCACAACTGATGGGTCGCCCCTTCAACACTCCCGGGGCGGATCGAATGCGCGGCGCGGCCAGCGTGCTCAAGATTCGCCTGACGCCGCTCTTGGAGGGAAACAACCTGGCCGAGAGTCTGCCCCGGTCGCTACGGTTTTATCTCAAGGGCCAACCGCAATACATCCACCCGCTGTACGAGTTGTTGATCAATCGGTGCGAGAATCTGGTGTTGAGCGATGGCGCCAGCCGGCCCGTCTTTCTCGGTGGCGACCAGGTGCAACCGGTCGGCTTCGGCAAAAACGAAGGACTCCTGCCCTACCCCGACAATGCGTTCCTCGGGTACCGCCTGCTGACCGAGTATTTTGCTTTTCCCGAAAAGTTTCTCTTCGTGGACATACAGGGACTGGACCTGTCCCGTCTGTCACCGACCCTCGACTCCCTGGAGCTGTACCTTTACCTCGATGATGCGGATGTGGAGCTGGAGCATCACATCAACGCGGCGCACTTTGTCACCGGTTGCACACCGGTGGTCAATCTGTTCGAACATCAGGCCGACCCGATTGATCTGGATCACCGTCAGTACGAGTACCAGATTCAGCCCGACATCCGTCGGCCCTCGGGCTACGAAGTGTTTTCGGTAGACCGCGTGATCGCCGCAGACGCCTACGGTAAAAGCGCCGAGTACCGACCGTTTTACGGGCTCAATCACGACCGGCACTACCATCAGGATCAGACCTTCTGGCACGCCCAGAGGCGTCACGCGAAACTCAAACCGGATAACCGGGATGAGGGCACCGATGTGTTTCTCAGTCTGGTGGATCTGGAGTTTTCCCCCAGTTCCGCCCGGGAAAAGACACTACTGATCGACACCACCTGCAGCAACCGGGACCAACCGGCACGACTTCCGTTCAATAACCGGGAGCCTCAACTGCAATGCGTTGACGGCAGTCCTCCCACCCGACAGATCCGGTGCCTGACTCAACCCACGGAAACTATTCGTCCGGCATTGGGTAACGCCGCTCGCTGGCAGTTGCTCTCTCACCTGCAACTGAACCAGCGTTCACTGACGGCTGGCGAAAGCGGTGAAGCCTTGCGGGAAATTCTGCGCCTGTACGATTACCGGCAGACCTCGGCGCATCGCTCCCTGATCGAGGCAATCACCGACCTGAAGGTCCGGCCGGTAAACGCACCGATTCAGGTCGCCGGTCGACCCACGCTGTGCCGGGGAATGGAAGTGACCCTGACGCTTGACGATCGCTTGTTGTCCGGCGTCAGTCTGTGTCTGTTCACTCGGGTGTTAGAGCATTTCTTTGCGCTCTACTGCTCCATCAACTCATTCAGTCAGCTTCGGGTCAAGCGCAAAGGCTACGACGGTTTTTACCGGATCGGGCCTATTCGATCCGGGGGTAAAGTATGTCTGTGATCGCACAGCTTCAGGCCGAACCGGAAGCCTTCAGCGCCCTGCAGATACTGCGTCTGCTCGAGTTTCACGGCTCCGAGCCATCCCTTTCGGAGCAGTCCCCGCACCGCCGGCCACTGCGCTTTGCCCCCGGCGTCGATGTGCGCCCTCTTTCTCAGGAAGCCATCCGGTTCAGCGGCCAGCACCGCCTGACGTTTCCCGCCGCGGAGATTGAACAGGTTGAGCCACGCGGTGAGCAGTGGTCGGTTCAGTCCAATCTCCTCAGTCTGGATGGCGCGCTGGGCCCGCTGCCCTACCACTATACCGAGCTCCTGCTTGAGCGGCAGAAGGCCAAAGACCCGGCCCTGACCCGCTTTCTCGATCTGTTCAATCATCGCAGCATGAACCTGTTGTGGCAGGCGGCGAGTAAATATCGCCTGCCCCTGGAATACGAGCGCGCTCGACGCCACCGTGGCTCGGCCACCACCATAGACCGACACACCGAGATGCTCCTGTCACTGTTGGGGCTGTCGCCGCGTCTGCTTCCGGACAACCCGGATCTTCCCGCCGAGGCACTGATCTATTACGGCGGACTGCTTTCACAGCCGGTGAAAACCGTCGACAATTTCGAGCAGATTCTCCAGGGCTATTTCCAGGTTCCCATCAGCCTTTCGACCTTCTCCGGCGCCTGGTGCGAGGTGCTGCCGGACATGCGCTGCCAGCTTCCGTCTCTGACCCAGCCCCGCGGACAGAATAACTGTCTCGGTCGTTCGACATTGCTCGGGCAAAAATCCTGGCTGGCCCAGAACCAGGTGGACGTGACCATTGGCCCGCTCGACCGGGCCCAGACCGAACGGTTTGCACCGGGCAGTCCGGCACTGAAAGCCATGGACCAGCTCAGTGCGCTGTACCTCGGTTGCGAGCATCAGTTCAACCTGCAACTGAAGGTTCGCTCCGAGGCTCTGCCCAAACAACTGCCGATCGGCACTGGCACGCCGGGGCAGCTCGGCTGGAATTCCCGGCTGCCCCGGTCAGCCTCTCGCCCGGACAGCGCCAACGCCACCCAGAATATTCCCGTGTCCACCCGGACGCCGGAGTCTCAAACATCTCATACAATCCGTCCCAAAGGACCCGGCCGTGCCGCCGCCTGAACGGTGACGCAGCGGTCATACTACAAGGAGTCGACATGATTACTCTGGATCTGAAATCTCTCGTCAACAAGCTGAACAACACCACGCGCAATGCGCTCGAAGGGGCGGCGGGCATCTGCCTGTCCCGCGGTCACTACAACGTGGAAGTCGAACACTGGTGGGTCAAACTGCTCGAGGTCGACGACACCGACGCGCAGGCCATTCTGGAGAAATTCGAGCTGTCGCCGGACACCCTGAGTCGCGCTTTCAATCGCGAACTGGATCAACTCAAAAATGGCAGCACTCGTCCACCCGCACTATCGCCCAACGTGGTAGAGCTGGCCAAGCAGGCCTGGGTACTGGCGTCAGTGGAATACGCTCACAGCCAGGTCACCAGTGCTCACCTGCTGGCCGCTCTGCTCCTGGATGACAGCTTGCGTCGATCGGCCGTGGCCAGTTGCCCCGCGCTGGAGTCACTCGCTCCGGAATCCGTCCGGGAGCTGGTCAAGGCACTGGTGGGCACTACGGCCGAGTCGCGGGAGCTACCGCCCGAACACGGGGTGGACGAAGTTCCTTCCAATACCGCCCAGGCCAGCAACACACCCTGTCTGGACAAGTACACGGTCAACCTCACCCAGGCGGCCAAAGATGGGAAAATTGATCCAGTCTGGGGTCGGGACCAGGAGGTCCGTCAGATTGTCGATATCCTGATCCGTCGCCGACAGAACAACCCCATCCTGACCGGCGAAGCCGGTGTCGGGAAAACCGCCGTGGTGGAGGGTTTTGCGCTGCGGATCGCCAAGGGTGATGTCCCCGAGCCGCTGAAGAATGTAGTGCTGCGCAGCCTGGACTTGGGACTGCTGCAGGCCGGAGCCAGCGTAAAAGGCGAGTTTGAAAATCGTCTGAAGTCTGTCATCGCCGAAGTCAAAGCCTCGCCCCAGCCGATCATCCTCTTTATCGACGAGGCGCACACCATGATCGGTGCCGGCGGTAAAGAGGGACAGGGCGATGCCGCCAACCTGCTCAAGCCCGCTCTGGCCCGGGGCGAACTGCGCACCATTGCCGCCACCACCTGGGCCGAGTACAAAAAGTACTTCGAACGCGATCCGGCTTTGACCCGGCGCTTTCAGGTAGTGAAAGTGGAGGAACCGAATGAAACCAAGGCCATTGATATGATGCGGGCCATCGCTGGCATGCTCCAGGCACACCACAAGGTGCGGATCATGGACGAGGCGATTGTCGAATCGGTGCGCCTGTCCAGCCGCTACATGCCCGGTCGCCAGTTGCCAGACAAATCCGTCAGCCTGCTCGACACCGCCTGTGCCCGGGTGGCCCTGAGCCAGAGCGCCACCCCCGCCCCCATCGAAGACACCGAGCGGGAGCTGGACCAGATCGCCGCAAACCTGGCCACTCTCGCCCGGGAAAATGCAGCACTGGATAACTGCCAGGACCGCATCGATGAACTCACGCAACGACAGGCTGAGCTGGAACAACGCCTGGAACAACAACGGCAACAATGGCACATAGAACGGGAGTTGGTGACCGCCGTCAATCAACACCAGGACACAATTGAAGCCGACCACGAGGCGGAGGGTGATTCCGGAGAGGCTGCCAATGCACGAGCGGAGCTGAAAACTCTGCTCGAAGAGTTGACCCGCCTGCAGGGCGATACGCCCATGATCAAGGTTCATGTCGACGGCCAGGCCATTGCCGAGGTGGTATCCAATTGGACCGGCATTCCGCTGGGCAAAATGCTGTCCGATGAGATTCAATCCGTGCTCAACCTGGGCGACACGCTGAACCAGCGTGTCATCGGCCAACGCCACGCGCTGGACGCCATTGCCCAGAGCATTCGCACCGCCCGTGCCGGCTTGACCGATCCGCGCAAACCCATCGGGGTTTTCTTTATGGTCGGCCCCAGCGGTGTGGGGAAAACAGAAACCGCTCTGGCCCTGGCCGACACCCTCTACGGTGGTGAGCACAACCTGACCGTCATCAACATGTCCGAGTTCAAGGAAGAACACAAAGTCTCCATGCTGCTCGGCTCCCCGCCCGGCTACGTCGGTTATGGCGAGGGCGGTGTGCTCACCGAGGCGGTGCGGCGTAAACCCTACAGTGTGGTTCTGTTGGATGAAATGGAAAAAGCCCACCCCGGCGTACAGGATGTGTTTTACAACCTGTTCGACAAAGGCACGATCAAGGATGGCGAAGGACGCGATATCGACTTCCGTAACACCGTGATCATCATGACCTCCAACGCCGGCGAGGAACACATTCGCGCCCTGTGTCAGTCCCAGGAGGACACCATTGCGCCCGATGTGCTGCTGGACAACTTCCGCCCGCAGTTGCTTCGACACTTCAAGCCCGCGTTCCTCGGGCGCACCACCATCGTGCCCTACTACCCGCTGGGCGATGAAGACCTGATGAAAATCGGCGCTATCAACATGGAAAAAATCCGTCGCCGAGTGGCGGAGCATTATGGGGCCGAGTTCAGTTTTGAGGAAGATGTCTTACTGCACATTATTGCCCGCAGCCAGGAAGTGGACACCGGGGCGCGGAATATCGAAAACATCCTGACCCGCACCCTGCTTCCGATGATCGCCTCGGAGTGCCTCGGCCGAATGGTGTCCGGCGAGCCGATTCAGCGGGTGCGTATCGGCGTGGATGAACAGGATCAGTTCACGTGCCAGTTGGATGCGTGACGGGTCTGACAGCATGATGCCAACAGCGACAAGGAAACGGCTCTTCATTATGCTGGGTCTGTTGTGTCTGCCGGCCGTGGCCTTGAGCCAATCGTTCGATCAGGGCATTGAGCGACAGTTCAGCGACCTGCGTGATGCCGTCCGGCAGGCACAGTGGCACAGGGTGGAAGAACAACTGCCGTCGCTTCAACACCACTATTCCTTGAGCCCGCCTCAAAGAAGCTATCTGCACCTGGCGGAGGCGCTGCTGTGGCAATCTCGGGGCGAGCACCGTCGGGCCATTCCGTTATACGAACGCATCGAACCGGACAGTGATGTCTACCTCGAGGCCCGCACCAACCTGGCCATCGCATTTTTGAAACAGGGGTGGTGGTCGGATGCCCATCGGGAGTTGGAACAACTGCTGGCACGCGCCGAACCGGAGGCCGAGCTGAAAAACCGCTGGCGCATGATGCTGGGGATGTCCCAGTTGCAACAGGGGTTCTACCGCGATGCCCGAACCACCTTCGGCACCATCGATCAGAACAGTCGTCACCGCGCTCACGCCTGGCGGGGCATCGGCCTGACGGCGCTGCACCTGGGAGACCACGGCGGCGCGCTCAATGCCTTCCGACGGCTCAAGGAGAAGCATGCGGAAGAGATTCCCGAGGGCGCTTTTCTGGTGGCTTTTACTTATGACCGGATGAACCGGCTCAAGCTGGCCGAAGCCAATTACCGGGAAGCCCTGCTGCACTATCAACACCAGTTACAGCAGACACAAAAAGCGCTGGCGCAGCGTTCGCCCGACGCAGCGGACACCCAGTCGCTGGAAGCTCAACAGAACCGGCTGAACACGCTGATCAGTCAAAGCCAATACGGACTGGCCACCATCTATGATCGCCGTTAACTCGTCTTTTCGCCCGCGCACACTGTGGCACGCCATCGCACCGGCTACCCTGGTACTGGCCGGTTGCGCTTCCCAACCGCCTGAGCGGGCCACGCTCGCGCAGCTCGACCGCTCCCCCTCAACTTACCACAGTGCCCCGGTCATCGGGCAGATCTCGGACGCCGACGCCAAGAGCGCTTACTATGAATTCCTGAACAACGCACCGGAGCACGATCACAGCCGTAACCAGGCCCTGGCCCGCCTGGCCGAGCTGGAACTGAAGGAGAGCGAGCGCTGGACCCAACAGGACGACTATCAGGAAGACCAGCGCTATCGCGCCACCCTGGAACGCACCGTCGAGCTGCTGACTCTGGCGCTGGCCGATTTCCCGGAGGCGCCCGGCAACGACCGCAAGCTCTATCAACTCGCTAAAAGTCACGACCTGTTGGGCAATCACGATGCGTCCTTGCAGGCCCTGGAGGCCCTGGCGCGACGCCACCCCGAATCTGAGTTGTATCCTGAAACGCAGTTCCGGCTTGCCGAGGCGGCGTTCAGCGCCGGTGACTACCTGGCGGCGGAAATTGCCTACACCGCGGCACTGCACAGCAGCCAGGACACCGGATTTCACGAGCGGGCGCTGTTCAAGCGCGGCTGGTCGCGCTACAAACAGTCCCTGTATGAACCCGCTCTGGAAGATTACATCGCGGTCATACACGCGCAGGATTTTCCGGACCTGGCCGAGCAATTCGAGAACCCACTGAACGCCGACCAGCAGGTCATCTATAACGAATATTACCGCTCCCTGGCGTTGGCCATGCAGCGCTACCCCCAATCGACACCGGTCGTTGATCTGTTCCGGAAACACGGTTTGACGGACCTCTACGCCCCCTACCACGCCAGCGCCACTCAGCTTGAAGACCAGGAGCGTATCAGCGATGCCGTGGCCGAGTGGCAGGCACTGATCGCCGCCGGGCCGGAGCCTCTGCTGAGCCTGCGGGCCCGGGCGCACATCGTCTCTCTCTGGCAGGAGCACGGGTTCACTGAGGCGGCTCTGCAAGCCAGTGAAACCGCTTACCGGGACTACCAACGCTATCGAACGCTCACCGCCGGAAACAAGAGCAATCCGGCGCTGGAAAAGAACACCACGGAAGCCCTTCGCCATCAGTGGACGCAAGTGGCCCGCCATTATCACAGTCGCTACCAACAGCAACCCGAAGACGCGCATTTGAGGCAGGCGCAGCAATGGTACCAACGGTATCTCGAGCACTTTGCCAGCTATGCCCAGCAGGACGGGATTACGCTGCTCTACGGCGATCTGTTGGCAGAAGCCGGACAAATCGAACCGGCCTTTCTGCAGTACGAGCGGGCGGCGTTCGATGGCTCGGTCATTCTCAACCAGGACGCGGCCTATGCGGCCTTGGCGCTGCTTGATGAATTGACCGGTCAACAACCGGAGCGCTGGCTCGCCCGCAACCTGCGCTACGCACAGGCCTTCGCCCGGCTCTACCCCAGCGACCCGCGCACGCCTTCCGTTGCCTGGCAGGCCGCCCGCCACGCGTTCAGGGCCAATGCCTACGATGAGGCGATTGAACTGGCGCGCTTTGCCCAGAATCACCCGCCCCTTCAACAGGAGGCTTACTCGCTCATTTTGCAGAGTCATCTCGATCAGCAGCGTTACGCCGAGGCGGAACAGGTCGCCCGGCAGTTACTCAGTCTCCCGGCACTGTCGGACGAAACCCGCTCGCTGACCGAAGCGCGCTGGTCGTTGAGCGTGTACCGGCAGGCGGAACAAGCGGAGCGTCGACAGGAATGGGACGCCGCCATTGATCATTTCCGACGCATTCACGAAGCTTACCCCGACAGCGACAACGCCGCGCGCGGACTGTACAACGCCCTGTCACTGGCGGGCGAATACGAAAACTGGGGCCTGGCCATCGCCCTGATTCAGCGCTTTCAGACCGTATACCCGGAACACGAATTGCGGGTCGATGCAGGACGTCAGTTGAGTACCGCCTATCTGGCCAGCGGTCAGACCGACCGGGCCGCTCGTCAGTATGAACGCCTGGCGGGCACCGAACAGGACGGTCGCGCTCAACGGGCCGCGCAGTGGAAGGCCGCTCAACTCTATCTTGAACAGGGCGATCGGGACGCCGCGATCAATGCCTTCCGCCGTTACGCCCATCGCTACCCGAACCCCTATCCGGAGAACGCCGAGGCCATGAACCACCTGGTGACGCTGTACACTGAATCCGGCGAACCGGAGAAGCGGGCGTACTGGCAACAACAAATCCTGACCCGGGACCGACAGCAACCGGATCAAGCCAAAACCGACCGGACGCGACGCCTGGCCGCCACCGCCGCACTCGGCCTGGGGCGCGATCACCACGAACACTTCAAGGCGACCCGTTTGAGCCTGCCGCTGGACCGAAGCCTCTCGGAGAAAACCGGACACATGCAGAACGCCATCCAGCACTATGCCCGCGCAGCTTCTTACGGCCTGACGGACATTGCATCGGAATCCACCCATCAGATTGGCCGCATCTACGAAACCCTGGCGCGGGACTTACTGGAGTCAGACCGGCCCACGGAACTGAGCGACGAGGCACTGATGCAATACAACATTCTTCTGGAGGATCGCGCCTTCCCGTTTGAAGACAAGGCGATTGAATTCTACGAGCGCAACTTGCGGCGTGTCGCGTCGGTTTCCTTCAATGACTGGTTGGCAAAAAGTCGGGAGCGCCTGGCCGTCCTGTTTCCGGTTCGCTATGACCGACCGGCCAAGATGAGCATTCGATTTCCAAAGATGGCGGAGTCAGAAAAACCAAACCACACCTCAGAACCAATCACCAACGCACGCCTGGAGGCGGACCAGCCGTGAGTACAAAGACACGATGGCCAGTGTGTGTATTGCTCTTCACCAGTGCACTGCTCGGTGCCTGTACCCAGACCACGAGTGGACCAGAACCCGGACCCGTGCGCGACCATGCACGCCAATCTCTGAGCGAGGAGCAACAGCGCCAGGCCGACCGGGCCGCAACACGGGCGGCCACTGGAGGCTACGATGCGGCGGCGAACATTCTGGAACAACTGATCGAACAGCGGCCTCACCATCCGGAGCTCTGGGCCAACCTGGCCACGCTGTATCACCGTTTAGAGAAATCGGAATTACGGGATCAGGCGCTGGCACGGGCCCGCGAACTGAACCCAGACAGCATTCCAGCGTTGAATCTGTCCGGCATTCTGGCGCTGAATGCCGATCAACCACAATCGGCTGAGCGGCTGTTCAAAAGGATAGTGGCTCTGGAGTCCGACTATCCCGACGCGCACTACAACCTGGCGCTTATATACGATACTTACTACCAGGACCTTGAGCGAGCCATTGATCACTACCAGAACTATCTCGCGTTGATCGAGGAGCCGGACGACGCCACGACCGCCTGGCTCGAACAGTTGAAAAATGCGCTCAAACGTCAACAACATCGGGAGCACGCCGGATGAAGTACCGCCTGTTCACTCTCCTGACCGGCTTACTGCCACTCCTGGTGGTCAGCTCGCCGGTTCCGGCCCAGGACAGCCCACGCATCGAAATCGAAATGGAGGCGACGCGCATCCGTTCCAATCGGGAGCTACCCAAGCTTCTGTACATTATTCCCTGGCGCGATACCGAGCTGAGCGACAGATCCGGCGAGCGAAAAATCCTGATTCCCGATTTGTTTGCGGATTACTACGATCCGCTTTTACCCCGTGAGACGAAAGAACAATCGGACGACAGTGAAGATCGCGACGCCCAACACAACGATTAATATTCTTGCGTCATAAATGATTAAAAAGGCGTTGCTTATTTCGGAAAATTTAAATCATCACAACAAATATTTGAACGACAACGGATTGCAATTCCTAATAACAGTCTCGTTCATTAAGCGCTAAGGATAATAAAAAAAAGTAATACGTCATAAACCGAGCAGACAGTCATTTGTCTCTTTTTATTTTGAGCTACCATCTCCTGCACCTTATGGTCATAACGACCAAAGGCAATCAAGGCGACAGGTGCGTGCCATATAACAATAACGGGCACGCTGCCTGCTTTCCGTTCAGCAACACCAGGAGAAAACTACAAATGATAAGCACAACACAAAAGCGTAATGGCATTTACGCCGCCATGCTGGGCCTTGGCCTTGCGATGGCGGGACAGGGTGCCATGGCTCAATCGGCAAATTGCGAATACGTTGTCAGCAACGAGTGGGGCAGCGGTGCCACAGCCACCGTTGAGATCACCAATAACGGCACCACCGCCGTCAATGGCTGGGACGTCAGTTGGACCTACGACAACAACCGGGTCACCAACAGCTGGAACGCGCAGGTATCGGGCAGCAACCCCTATACGGCGACCGACCTGGGTTGGAATGGCACGATTCAACCGGGTCAGACCGTTGAGTTCGGCATGCAGATTGATGCCAACGGCGGCGCCATTGAGCGTCCGGAACTGTCGGGTGACGTCTGCACCGGTGGGGGCTCTTCCAGCTCGTCCAGTTCCTCCAGCAGTGAGAGCTCCAGCAGTGAAAGTTCCAGCTCTTCATCCAGTGACGACGGCGCCACGGGTCAACAGTGTGATTGGTATGGCACGCTCTACCCGCTCTGTGACAGTCAGGACAACGGCTGGGGCTGGGAAGACAACCAGAGCTGTATCGGCCTGACCACCTGTAGCGACCAGCCCGATCCCTACGGCCCGGTCGATGGCGGAAGCAGCAGCTCCTCTTCCAGTTCCAGCAGTGAGAGTTCGTCCAGTAGTGAGAGCTCATCCAGCAGCGAAAGCTCCTCCTCATCCAGCTCGTCCAGCAGCACGCCGGATGCGGGCGGTGTGTTCCGTGTTGACGAAACCGGTCAGATCACCCAGAACGGTGACGCCTTCCCGGTGCAGTGTTCTGCATGGTTTGGTCTTGAAGGCCAACACGAGCCTGCCGATGCCGAAAACAACGCCGACGGTGCTCCCATGGAGCTGTATGTCGGCAACATGTGGTGGGTCGATTCCGGCCGGACCATCCAGCAGACCATGGACGAGATTACCGCTCAAGGGATCAATACCATCCGTCTGCCCATTGCGCCGCAGACCCTGGATCCGAACGATCCCCAGGGTATCGGTGACATTCGCGAGGGTGGCGTACTGAAAAACCACGAGTCGGTCCGTCAGGAAAATGCCCGTCAGGCGCTGGAAGATTTCATTGTCCAGGCCGACGATAACGGCATCAACGTAATCATCGACATTCACTCCTGCTCCAATTACGTGGGCTGGCGCGCGGGCCGGCTGGATGCCACACCACCTTACGCCGACGCGGAACGCGAGAACTATGAGTTCAAGCGCGAAGGTTATTCCTGCGGCCCGGTAGACGACCCGAACGTACAGGTCGATCTTTACAACGAAGAGCTGTGGCTTGAAGATCTCCGGGAAATCGCCGGTCTGTCCGAGCAGTTGGGTGTCGATAACATCATGGCCATCGACATTTTCAATGAGCCCTGGGATTACACCTGGGCCGAGTGGAAGCGTCTGTCAGAAAATGCCTACCAGGCCATTGCCGAGGTTAACGACGATGTTCTGATCATGGTTGAAGGCATCGCTACCTCAACCAGTGCCGGTGACGAAGTGCCTCACGGCGATGAAGACTCCAACCCCAATTGGGGTGAAAACTTCTTCCCCTTCGCGGACGCACCGCTGGATATTCCCAAGGAGCGCCTGATTCTTTCTCCGCACACCTACGGTCCGTCGGTATTTGTCCAGCGTCAGTTCATGGATCCGGCGCAACCCGAGTGTGAAGGCCTTGAAGATATCGAAGCGGCCGAAGCCGGTTGTAACATTGTTATTGACCCTCAGCGCCTGGAGGCCGGTTGGGATGAACACTTCGGGTATCTGCGTGACCAGGGTTACGCGATGATCATCGGTGAGTTCGGCGGTCATAGAAACTGGCCCGCCGATGCGCCACCGCGCCATCGTGAAGCCTGGAGTCACGTCGAGCCCGGTATCGACATGCAGTGGCAGAATACCCTGGTCGACTACATGATCGAGAAGGACATTCAGGGCTGCTACTGGTCCACCAACCCCGAATCGGAAGATACCGGTGGTCTGTACGAGCACGCGTACGACCCGGTCTCCAATGAAAGTGGTTGGGGTCAGTGGGAAGGCTTCGAACAGGAGAAGTGGGACATGTTGCGCCGCCTGTGGGGCATCTGATTCCGGTTTTTCTGAAGCCTTGAAAAAATCCCCGGGCGGCTCACCACCCGGGGATTTTTTTGCGCTTAAGGAGCCAAAGATCCGATGGGTATTCGGGTGATTTCGATATCTTCCTTGTTGGTCGCGTAGGCGACATAAACAAACTCTTCGTCTACGTAGCTTTTCGGATAGCTGTAACCCGCCCGTTTATACTTTCCCTCGTACCGCCAAGGCTGCAGGTCCGCTCCGCCGGCGCGCACCAGCCAGGCCCGATCAAAACGCTGCCCTTCTTTGCTCACCGCTATTGTCAGCGGAATCCGGGTTTTGTTTCCGCTGGGATTATTGACAATAAACGCCGAACCGTCCGGTAAGTTACCAGCGCTCTGCTTGGCCCTTGAATCGGGAAAGTTGGTGATCACCGGTTGCGTCCAGCTCGCCCCCCGGTCACGACTTTCTGCTGCCAGAATTCGGAAGCTGCTCTGTTGATCGCGGAAAGTCATCACAATGCGGCCATCGCCACGGCGATACCAGCTGGGCTCGAGCTCCCGGGTGATATCCGGCTCGTGCGCCAGATTGGGCAACTCACCCCGCTGCCAGCCCGACACGCCACTGGGATCATCGGTGAACCAGGGCGTGGCAATCAGCCCGGGCTGTTCGTGTACGGTGGTGAGGATACGCCCCCCAGGGAGTGCTCGAAGGTCCTGCTCCAGGATGCCGTTCAATGGTTTGCCCGCGCGGGTCATCACTCGCCGGGGTTCACTCCAGTGTTCACCGTCAGCGCTGGAAACGTACTCCACAAAGCCACCGCGTGGCTCAGCATCATGAGGCCATACGTTGATGTAGGCCACCAATTGATCGCCACTCACCCACCAGCCACCGTTGGTGATGGTGGCGTCTTTTCGGGGCAATGCCAGCGTCTTTGGGCGACTCCAGCTCGCGCCCTGATCCGGACTGATCGCATAGCGGATCTCGGTTTCCGGTGCGTCTTCATCCCGTCGAGAGCTTTGCCACTGAGCGTAAAGCCTACCCTGGAAGCTCATGACCACCGCGCCGTGGTTGTAACGGTAGTCCTCCGGGCCAGGACGATACACCGTAAAGGTTTGTCGGCCGGAGGCGAACGACAGTCCCAGGGTATCGGGTTGTTCAGCATCAAAAACACCCGGTGCCAATACCAGCGGCGCGCTCCGCCTGTCTTCCGACGGTACCGATTCCGGCCCGGCACAACCCGTTATTGCCAACAGCCACACCACGCCAGCCACAAGCGTCTTGATCCTATATTGTTGCATTACCGGTCGCTCTCCCTACGCCATCCTGATCCGAACTCGCGGGCGACGACGCCAGACCAGAAGCGACAACATCACCAGCCCGGTCAAAGAAACGCTACCACCGCCGCCACTGGTTGTATCGTTACTCATATCGACACCGTCATCACCGCCGTCGGGGGCCGGTTGTTCATCGCTTTGTCCATCCGCCGGTCCCGCCGGCGTATGATCGTCATCATACTCGGGACTGCGCTCACACTCGCCGGCGGGATCGGTGTCCACAAACACATGGACGGTTCGAGTCATGGTGTGACCGTCGGCGTCCTCCACGCTCAACGCAATCTCCGCCAGACCGCACGCCTCGGTGGTAAAAAAGGCCGTGCCATTTTCAAGCGCCACCGAGCCATTGCTGACTGAGATGATCGAATAGGCCGGCTCGTCGGTATAGCCACGGAACAGATCGGCAAGATTTAACTCGGCGGTTTCGCCCTCGCGGATCATTGTGTGAGGTTGAGCCATCCAGTCCAGGTACTCATCCAACATGGTGTACCCATCCCGGTCGGGATCCGCATTGGCATCGGCAAAGTCGTCGCCGCCGGAGAGCGGGTTCAGGCCATGAAGTTTTTCCCACCAGTCGGGCAGGCCGTCATCGTCGCTATCCCAATCGGGATCACGCTGCAGGTAGGGATAATCTTCATAGCCGCCCACGTCGTCTTCGTGATCGGGCAAACCCGGCTCTCCGGTGTAACTGCCTTCGTAGATGGTCGTGCCGGTCAGCGTTTCCTGAATGACCCGAAGATCCTGATCGTCCTGCATCAAGCCCCCGGCCCCCACATCGGACAACACCCGTTTGTAGGCTTCGACGGCACTGTGCACTTCGGCACGGGAGGGGAAAAACGGCTCATCCACCCAGGTCTCATAACCGTTGGCGCTGCCACTTTTCACCCGGCAGACGGCGGTCTGGTTGCTCTCGTCCGCGCGGCCGGGAATCACGTTACCGGAGCAGTAGTAACGCTGGGTTCCGGGGAAATTATCGTACTCCACATTGAGCGCGTACATTTCTTCGGTGGCCGGGCCCGGCTTGTAATAATTGTTGACGAAGTTCACTTCATGAGCGCCACCATCGGTGGTCCGGCTGCGCCAGTTGTAAACCACGTTATTGAAAATATCCAACCGCCCGGCGTAGTCCCCGTTGCCATCCAGCCCGCCGGCCAACGACCAGTTCCGGCCTTCATTATGGGCCAGCAGGTTATGGTGGAAGCTGCCAATATCGCCACTGATACTGGCCGCGTAACCGTGCCGCGTGCCCGAGGGGTAATTGTCATGCCCCGCCACATTCAATGCTTCGGCAATCAGAGTGCGCTGCAACGTGATGTTGCGCGCGCTGCGGGAAGAGAAGGCTTCATCGATGGTCCAACTGATCGAGCTGTGATCGACAATGGCGTGATCTGCACCCTGCAGACCGATGCCATCGTAGGTGGTGCCGGCCCCCAGGCGCACCCGGATATGACGCATCACCACGTCACTGGCACCACTGACCCCAAAGGGTGCGCCCCGTACCACAATGCCTTTGCCGGGCGCGGTCTGTCCCGCCACAGTCACATATGAATCACTGATGGTCAGACGCGATTCCAGATGAATGATGCCAGACACGTCGAACACAATGGTGCGCGGGCCGATATCGTTTTCCACCGCCGCGCGCAAACTGCCCGGGCCGCTGTCGTTCAGGTTGGTGACTTTCACTACCTGACCGCCACGACCACCCAGTGCAAAGCGACCATAGCCTTCGGCGTCGGGAAAGGCGAGCTGACGTGGCTGAAATGACCAGACATTACCGCGAGTGATCCGGTCCTCCTGGTCAACCTGATCCACCCGCCAGAAATACTCTTCGCGACTGTACAGCCCCTGCAGTGCAAACTCACTGTTCGTCTGGCGCCCCCAATAAACCGAGCTGTCGCCGTCACTCACCAGAGCCTCATCGGTCCCGAAATACACCTCATGGGCAACCGCGTCCGGACCCGGCGTCCAGTTCAATGTCAGGTGGCCGTCGGTTGTTTCGACATGTCGATCACCGTCGGACGGGAGGGGTTGTCGGGCTTGTTGGGCCACATTGGGCGTGTTCAATTCAAAGCCATTGATCACCACGGCTTCAATGTCCGCGCCGGCGCCAGTATCGGCCTCGAACCGAACTTCAACATCGTCACCCGTGCTGTCGAACGTCAGGTACGCCGTCTGCGCCGCGGTGTTCTCCTCGACGCGATTGGTCATGGCCAGGTCGTTCTCGACCTGAACACCATCCACATAAATATCCAGAGGCGCCACTGTGGTGTCGGCCCAGCCGTCAACCGAGTTCAGATACACCAGCAGGCTGTGCTCACCGGCGGGCAAATCCGACAGCGTCATGGTGATGGCCCCTTTTTTCTGTGGTTCACCGTCACCGAAATCCACCAGAAGGCCATCGCTCACCAATCGGGCGAAATAGGGGGGTAGAATATGGGTTTTGAACCAGTTCGAGCGCAGGCCGACACCACCGCTTTGGGTAAACGTCACGCTCACACCGTCGAAGGTTTCGCTAGCGGTGCTGACACTACCGATGGACCAGGGCGTATAACCCGGTTCATTGACTTCCGACGTCTGGCGGCCGGCAAAGTCCAGGTCCACTTTCACAACGGGATCTTGAGCCAGCACCTCGGAGGCGAGACTGGCGCACAGGAGCACACCCAGCCACCGGCCGGGATGAGGGTTGATTGTCATAGTATCCACCAGATGTTTTTTATAGGGGTGGTTTGCCCTGCTATGGTGCAGGATCTCTCACAGTTCTCTCGGGCAGTATATTATGAGCCTTATCGTCTTGTCACGGACTTGCCGCGCGGGGACCAGAAGGCACGTCCCCCTCCGCTTGCCAGGTTTGCACCCGATTTCTACCACCGGCTTTGGCTTGGTATAGGGCCAGATCGGCCTTCTGTAACAGGGATGAGACCGCTTCGCCGTGTTCATACACCGCGATGCCCATACTGACGGTCAGGCTGAACTCAGTGCTGCCAAAAGTAACTGGTGTGCTCGCAATGTCCTGGCAGAGTCTCTGCGCAAGCGCTACCGCTTCTTGAGCATCGTTGTTGAGACAGACTATGGCGAACTCCTCTCCCCCCATGCGCGCGGCCATATCACCGGTGCGTACCGACTCTGCCAGCAAAGCGCTCACCTGCCGCAGCGCCTCATCGCCGGCGGCGTGGCCGTACTGGTCGTTGACTCGCTTAAAGTAATCGACATCAATCATGATCAAAGACAGGGGCAGATCATGACGTTGCGATTGAGCGGAATAACGAACCAGACACTCGAGCAGATGCCGACGGTTCGGCAGGTTGGTGAGGTAATCGGTTCGCGCTTCCTGCTCCGCCTGCTGTTTGGCATCGCTGAGCTGGCGCGTGCGTACGGCCACCTCCGCATGGAGCCGCCGCGCGTGCAGCAGCAGCGCAAGGCCGACCATCGACACCAACGCCACCAGCCAATACCACCGGTGGGCCCAGAACAGCTCATCAAACAGGGAGTCCGGTTCCGCACTGTAGAGGAAGGCATTCAGATCCACTTCCCCGGTCAGCAATCCCTGGTCGCGAAACACCGACTCTATATGTCGCCACCGCTCTTCGTTCATGTAGCCGACGGGAACCACATTGGGCAGTATCAGTGATTTCGAAGCTTCCGCCTCGAACATCAAGTGCTCCCGACTTTTACCAAGAGTGTTGTAATCCCGCAGGATCAGGTCCACCACTTTGTCCGGATGGGTCAGGGCGTAATCCCAGCCCCGTCGAGTCGCCTCTAGAAAATTCCTAGTCACATCGGGGGCGGTATTCAGCATCGTTTCCGTGGTGAGAAGAATATCGCCGTAGAAGTCGATACCGTAATCGCTCGGACGAAATACCCGGTAGGGAATGGAACGGCGGGTAAACTCGAAGGGCTCATTCGTGCTGTACCCGTTATAACCTGCCACCTCCCCGGAGATCAGCGGTTCCAGCGAGGTTTCACTCGGCACCACCTGAACATCATCCACCGCCATTCCGGCGTTGGCCAGCATCGCGAGCAACTCCGCATTCATGTAGCCGCCGCTGAGCATCACGGGCTGATTTTTCAGGTCGTAAAGTGAGTCTATCGGCCCATCCGCGCGGGTCACCAACACTGAAGGCGAGGACTGAAAAATCGCCGCCAGCGCCACCAGCGGTACACCCGAGGCGCGGTAAATCAATGCCCCGGTATCCGCCACGGCGAATTCCACTCGACCACTCATCAGTTGGTCAATGGGCGATCGGCTTTCACTGCGCTCATACAGCGTCACGTTCAGGCCTGCATCCCGATAGTAACCTTGCTCGATCGCGGCATAATACCCAGCGAACTGAAACTGGTGGCGCCACTTCAATTGAATAGCCACCTCAACCAACGCCGACTCATCCTTCGCAGCGGCAATACCCGACACTCCCAGCAGCAGAGAAACCAGGACTAAAAGTGTCGTCCATGCCCGGAAATCGCCTCCTGAAAACACTCCCATTGACTCCATTATCGCCCCTGTGGCAATACGTCTGTTATTCGACCCCATTAAACAACTATAGCCTTACCGGCGCGTAAAGCAACTTATGAGGCATCGCCCGCCGCCGCCCTTTGTGAATCCGGTTACAGAACATTTTATCTGATTTTCATATAGCGGCTCTGCGACGGTGGCAGGCGCAGCACTGTCAGGGTGCGTATCGGTTACAGTGAAACACAGCTTATTTTCAGGCCCTTGACCGGCAAAGGGAAACCTCGGATATTTGATCGGTTACAGCGAAAGGGCAGTCGAATACCCGTCGTTTTTAAGTACCCCTAAAGCAAAAAAATGGCCGCCAGCCGGCCAAACAATCTCCAATAAAAAATAGTGAGAGAGTCAATTATGATCATCAAACCCCTCACCTTTGCGGTGATAATGAGCGGCCTTCTGGTCGCTTGCGGCGGATCAGATTCCGCACCGGACAATGCCTCTTCCAGTTCAAGCAGCAGTAGCTCGACGGCATCCAGCGCGTCCGAATCCTCTCAATCCTCCAGTGAGACCACACAGGGCGACGAAAACAGCCTGACCATTCAGGAGTACGATACCGGCTTCTGCCGACTCGACGGCACGGTCGACAGCGACAACGAAGGGTTCACCGGCCCGGGCTTTTCCAATACCGACAATGTTCCCGATAGCGCCATCACCTACCGGGTCAATGTGCCCGAGGCGGGTCACTACGCGCTGGAGGTGAGATACACCTCACTCAATACACGCCCCGGCGACATTCAGGTGAATGACGCCGACGCCGGTGAGTTTGAGTTTGCCACCACCGGTAGCTGGACCAGCTGGACCACTGAATCCCAGACGGTGGAACTCGACGCCGGTGACAACGACATTGGCCTGGTCGCGACCGGCGTGGACGGCCTACCGAATGTGGACGCCCTGACGGTCATCGGCGTCACCCCCACCGCGGTGGATTGTGGAGTGAACAGCGATGGCGATGGCCTGCTGCTCCCGCAGGACGGCAACCCGGTGCACAGCCGGTTCCGCAGCGCCCGTTTTGCCTGGAGTCAGGACAAGGCCGACATCGTTCTCTCGTACCAGTACGACCACGGCGGCTGGCCGAAAAACCAGGACTACGAGTTCGAGGGTAGCGGCGGCAATGACCTGGGCACCATCGACAACGGCGCCACCGTCACCGAAATGATTTACCTGGCTCAAGTCTATAAAGACACCGGTGAAACCCGCTACCGGGATGGCGTGCGCAAGGCCATGAACTACCTCCTCGATGCCCAGTACGACACCGGCGGCTGGCCCCAGTACTATCCGCTGCGAGGTGGTTATTCGGATCACGTCACCTTCAACGACAACGCCATGACCCGGGTGCTCACGGCGCTCTATCACGCCAACCTGGAAAGCGCGCCCTTCGATACCGACCTGTTCACCGACTCCGACCGGGCGGCCATGGCACACGCGATTGAACGGGGCGTGGATTATATTCTTCAGTCCCAGTGGGAGCAGAACGGCGAGCTGACCGTCTGGTGCGCCCAGCACGGTAAGGACGACTACCTACCCAAGGCCGCGCGTGCCTATGAACTTGAATCCCTTAGCGGCAGCGAGTCGGTCGAAATTATCGCGTTTTTGATGACCCAACCGCAGACGCCCGAAGTGGAAGCCGCCGTAAAGGCCGCTATTGGTTGGTTCCGCAGCGAGGGCACCTATCTGGACGACCACCGGTACGACAGCTCGGTGGAAGAGAAGATTGTCTACAGCGAAGGCGACCGTATGTGGTACCGCTTCTACGACCTGAATACCAACGAAGGCTTCTTCAGTGATCGGGATGGCGGCAAGTATTACGACATCATGGAGATCTCTGCAGAGCGGCGTAACGGCTACAGTTGGGGCGGGAGCTACGGAGAGAAAATCATTTCTTATGCGGATCGGGTTGGGTATTGATTGGTAGCGCATACCGAGGAGCGGCGGATGCGGCCTTCGGCCTTATCCGCCCTACGGGGCACCGGGTGGTGCTGATCGTCACTGGACGTGTGATCTCAGACTCGTAGGTCGGATTAGCGCCCAGCGCGTAATCCGACACAGCCCTGACATCACATCCACACAAACTATTGGCGCTTCAACTTCAACGCCCAATCCCGCTCCGCCAGAGCCGAACCGGCGGGGAAGGCGGCAATCTCAATTTCACCCGATTCATTCGCCATCACAGACATCCGATTGAGCCAATCACCGCTGATCGGATCAAACCACTGCATGGCATAAGACGCACCGGGCGTGAATCCGCTGAGCCTGGGCGCCACCGACGCATTCTCAAAATACAGCATCGCCAGATCCGCCTCGGCGGTGCGCATCATATAAGACCATCCGTCCAGACCATCCTCCGGTGCATTGGGTGCTTTACGCGGCGCGATGTCGGCGGTGACGGGAACCAGATCCTGATAGCGCTTACCCTCGGAGAGCATAAAGCTCTCCAGGTGCTGCATATAATTCGCTGACTGATAGCGCAGCGCATCCCAGATATGCGGCCGCGCCCCATCGGGCTCGCCCGTGGTGGTGATATCGTAGGCGGCGGTGCCGTGTACGTGCCCTGCCAAGCCACCGGACAACACTGAGCCGAACATCTGCGCCCGGGCAAAATAATTGTCCCGTTGCGAGTTGGGCGGAGGCTCTTCCCCACCGGGTTTATTGATCTCATGCAGCCAACCGGTGTAATAGGGCTCGAAGTTGATGGTCGGTTTGGGCGGATTTTCCAGGAAGAACTGCGCCTCCAGGTTTTCCCCGACCCGATGATCCCGGGGCTTGTTACCCACGCTGTGCATATCCAGCCAGGGCACCTCATCACCGGAGCCCAGGGTGGTATGAGTGGCCCGATCGATCAACACGGTATGAATCTGACCAAAGGGCGGGCGACCATAGGTCTCCTGGTGGTAAGTGAGCGCCTCGTTAAACTGATCGGCGGTCAGGCTGAAGTCTTCCGGCACCCAGTCCAGGTGAATGCCGCTGAACACAAAGTTGTAGGCCCCATAGCGGGCAATCAGATACTGCGCGAAGCGGGCAAAGCTCTCTTTGAAATCAAAATAGGCATCCCAGGACGGGCCGACATCCCGACGCACGGTTTCCAGCAGCGGCACAAAACCGACCTCGGACAGGTGCGCCATTTTTTTATCCAGGCTCTGGAAGTAAGCCGGCGTCAGACGATTGAAGTCCGACACCCCCGGGTGCTGGTCGGAGGGCGCAAACGGCAGATGACCGTACTCATCGCGCATATTCTTGGCGGTGAAGGTGCCCCAGTAACTTACGCCACCCGACGCATCGGTGCCCTGCTCATCGGACACATCGTAGCCGAACTTCTCCCAGGCGTTGCGCAGGTAAATACCGTTCTCATCGGCATAGGTGCTCGGGTTCAGGTCCGCCTCCCAGTTGGGGAACGCCGAGATCATACTGACGGAATTGAACCCCTGGTTCTTGCGGTAATTGACCGCATCCTCGAACCCTATGCCGGGACCGGGTTCGTACTCATCGGACGTGGCGGCGTTGCGGAACGGCAGCCGCCAGGTGGACCCCGCCAGCCAGGTGTCGCCCACCATAAAAAACGGCGTGCCATCGGCGTATTCCAGCGCGTGGCCATTGTCGCTGACGCGCACAAACCCGCGCCGGTTGGGGTTCTCCCGCTTTTCCGCTTCGCTCCAGCCGGTGGCGGTAAAGCGCCCGCTGCGATCGTTCAACCCGGCATCGTCCGGCTGGTTTGAACCGACTTCCCAGGACCAGTCCCCCGGTGCCGTGGCCACCAGGCGCACCACAAAGCGGTTGCCGCCGTCCCAGAAGCCGTACACCCGCTTGTCGAAATCGGGCCCCTTGAGCTGCACCCAGACGTCCACTTCGATGTAGGGGTTGTCGTAGGGGTTCTCGGCGTGGAAAACCAGTTGCTGCATCTCCCAGGTGCGGACGCTGGCCTCATTGGGCTGATCGGAGGACGTGGCGCAGGCCACCAGAGTGAACAACAGGAGTGCCGACAGGCACAGGCGGGAAAGACGGTTCATAACGACCCCTTATCGATTTACTTATGATGCAGGGATACTAGCAGAACCGCCCTTAAGGAAACTCTGATTAATCGCA
>NZ_DFTP01000009.1:16604-29713 GCF_002381585.1 Marinimicrobium sp. UBA4209 | reverse complement strand
AGATCAAGTCTGAACTACTACATGTCAGGTGATCTGGCGTCTTCCATTATCGAGGGGGCACTACTACGCCTGCGTCCCGTGCTGATGACTGCGCTGGTTGCTAGCCTGGGTTTCGTGCCCATGGCGCTTAACACTGGAACTGGTGCCGAGGTGCAGCGTCCGTTGGCCACTGTAGTCATCGGTGGGATCATTTCGTCAACATTGCTGACGCTGCTGGTGCTGCCCGCGCTCTACAGTCTCGTCCACGGCGGGAGCCGCGCAAACCGGAAAGCTTAACAGAGGTAACCCTGGAGGTCGTGCGACCTCCAGGGCTTTTTTAGTCTCGCCACTACTACCGCTCATCATCCTCATCTGGTTAATCCCCCCTCCAAAACTTCCTTGTTGACGTTGGCTGGTATTTGACCGACTAACGAAATACGGTCGAGGCGTGTAAATCGACCAACTTGCAGACCTGCGCCGTCGTGGAGCGCGATTCAACTGTTGCCCCACTTGGCGTGAGGGATAGTTTGACAATGGGGTGTCTCTTGTAGCCAATCTCGATGGGTACGATACAAGCGTTTATACCTGTCTCTCTCTCGCCCGGAGTTCGTTTTAGAAGTGGTTTAGAGGGAGTTTTAGGTAGCTCATGCCGTTGTCCTCTTTTGGCGGGAAACTGCCTGCCCGCATGTTGATCTGAATGGAGGGTAGAATCAACTTCGGCATGCCCAGTGTGGCATCGCGTTTTTCACGCATCGTCACAAACTCGTCTTCGTCGACGCCCTCGTGAATGTGGATGTTGTGCTGCCGTTGCTCTCTTACGGTAGTTTGCCATTGATGGTGATCGCGTCCCTCGGATAGGTAATCATGGCACAGAAACAACCGAGTCTCGTCGGGCAGCGCGTACAGCTTTTGTACCGAGCGGTACAGAGTCCGGGCGTCGCCGCCGGGGAAGTCTGCTCGTGCAGTGCCGTAGTCCGGCATAAACAGCGTGTCGCCCACGAAGGCCGCATCCTCAATTACGTAAGTCAGGCAGGCGGGCGTGTGGCCGGGGGTATGCATGACTCGAACATTCAGTTCTCCAATCTTAAACTCGTCTCCTTCTTCGAAGAGTTCATCGAACTGTTTGCCGTCCTGTGAAAACTCCTGACCCACGTTGAAGATGTTTCCAAACTGGCAGACTGGCTCAAAGGCCAACGTCGCAACCCGGTCAAACTCTACACCTTTGGCGCACCCCGTGTCGGGCTGGAAGGCTTTGCTCGGCATCTGACGAACAGGGCCCTCTCGAGCAATATTTACCGTGTCTACCATAAAACCGATCCCGTCCCGATGATTCCGGTTTACCCCTACCGCCACCCGCCATCACCCGGTGATGGCTATCACATTCCCTGGGGCCGAGGCGCCATTTCCTTCGCCGCCCACCGTATCGGTCACTATGTGGACAGCACTCGTCAGTGCAGTTGGTTGGCGTTGAAAGGACGTCCCAACCCCGAGCTGGGAGAAGAGGCGCTCAAACAATGGTTGTCCCGAGACACGCTGGATAATCCCACGGATCCGTCGGTTTGGGAGCGGATCAATAGTGCGATGGCATGGGTGCTGAGGAAAATCAGCGTGGTGTTTGTGGCGCCGATTCAGGCGGCATTGATGGGCGGGCTGACCTTGGCGGACCGAATTGCGCTGGCCTTGCGGCAGGGCGTTGATGCGTCCAAAGACGCCGGGTTCTGGGTGTTGCGGTTGATGCGACGGATTATGAAGCTCTTGGGCTTTGGGGCGATTGCGGAGACGACGGCGGAGCTAACCAGAGAGCTCATGCGTTGGGTGCTGATCCGGTTGATCGATCGAATGACCCAGATGGCGCAGCGGGCTTTGCGGCAGTTGCGGGGTGGGTAACGGCGCTCTGTAGCTTAGTTTGTTTCGGTGCCCCTTCTGGGACGGGTAACGGCGGATGCGGGCTTCGCCCTTATCCGCCCTACGCGAGCTGCCGTGGTATCCGTAGGGGCCGAGCGCAGCGATTAAACCCCGCATCCGCCGTAAAGTCACTTGAAAGTGAATATTTTGGTGATCACTCGGTCCCCGGTTCATACCCAAGCACCGGGCTCAACCAGCGCTCCATTTCGGTCAGGCTCATGCCTTTGCGCTTGGCCAGGCTTTCCACCTGATCCTTCTGGATTTTCCCCACATTGAAATACTTGGATTTCGGGTGGGAGAAATACCAGCCGGAGACCGCGGCGGTGGGGTACATGGCAAAGCTGTCGGTCAGTTCGAGGCCGGAGTTCTTCTCCGCATCCAACACCCGGAACAGCGTCGCTTTCTCGGTGTGGTCCGGGCACGCGGGGTAGCCCGGGGCAGGGCGGATGCCCTGGTATTTTTCCCGGATCAACTCGTCGTTGCTCAACGTCTCATCCGGCTGATAGCCCCAGAACTCGGTCCGTACCCGGCGGTGCATATGTTCGGCAAAGGCCTCGGCCAGACGGTCGGCCAGGGCTTTGACCATAATTGCGTTGTAGTCGTCCCCGGCCGCTTCGTACTCCTTCGCGAGCTCTTCGGCACCGATACCGGCGGTGACCGCGAAGCCACCGATATAATCCTGCTTGCCAGAGTCCTTGGGCGCCACAAAATCGGCCAATGAATAGTTGGCCGGATCGTTACCGGGTTTCTGATTCTGTTGACGAATGTGGTGCAGAGTGTCGATCACCTTGCCCTTGTCATCATAAATTTCAATGTCATCGTGATTGACCGTGTTGGCGGGCCAGAGGCCGATGACCCCGCGCGCTTTCAGGCGTTTCTCGTCAATCAGCTTGCGCAGCATTTTCTTTGCGTCGTCAAACAGGTTGCGGGCGGCTTCACCGACGATTTCATCATCGAGAATTTTCGGGTACTTGCCGACCAGATCCCAGGACATGAAGAAGGGTGTCCAGTCGACGGTATCCAGCAGGTCTTCCAGTGGGTAATCATCAAAAACCTTCAGGCCGGTAAAGGTCGGGGCAGGGGGCGTGTAGTCGTCCCAGGCCATCGCCGGTGCATTCTCGATCGCTTTCGGGTAGGTGCGCAGAGTGCCGCGGGGTTTGCGGTTGGCGTTGCGCTCGCGCACCTTGTCGTATTCGGCCTGCAGGTCGGCAACGAACTTCGGGCGGTTGGCATCGGAGAGCAGGCTGCCTGCCACGCCAACCGCGCGGGACGCGTCAGCCACATAGACCACCTGGTTCAGGTTGAACGCCGGGTCGATTTTGACCGCTGTGTGGGCTTTCGACGTGGTGGCGCCACCGATCATCAATGGTTTATCAATACCCTGACGCTGCATCTCCCGGGCGACATTCACCATTTCATCCAGCGACGGAGTAATCAGACCGGACAGGCCGATGATGTCGCAGTTCTCCTCTACGGCCACCTTGAGGATTTTTTCGGTCGGAACCATCACGCCCAGGTCGACCACTTCGTAGTTGTTACATTGCAATACGACCCCGACAATGTTCTTGCCGATATCGTGCACATCCCCTTTGACCGTGGCCATCAGAATTTTGCCGTTGGGTTTGCTGGCCTCGGTTTTCTCCGCTTCGATAAAGGGCTGGAGGTAAGCCACGGATTGTTTCATCACCCGGGCGGACTTGACCACCTGGGGAAGGAACATCTTGCCCGCACCGAACAGATCGCCGACCACGTTCATGCCGTCCATCAATGGGCCCTCGATCACATCCAGTGGCTTGTCAGCGCGCTGGCGGGCTTCTTCGGTGTCTTCGATGATGTAGGCGGTGATGCCCTTGACCAGTGAGTGCTCAATGCGCTTTTCCACGGCCCAGCTGCGCCACTCGAGATCTTCCTTTTTCTCGCCGCTGCTGCCGTCGCCTTTGTACTTTTCGGCAATTTCAAGCAGGGTTTCCGTCGCGTCATCTTTGCGGTTGAGCACCACATCTTCGACTTTCTCTTTCAGCTCTTCGGGCAGGTCGTCGTACACCGCCAACTGGCTGGCGTTGACGATACCCATGTTCAAGCCGGCCTTGATGGCGTGGTACAGAAACACCGAGTGAATCGCTTCGCGCACCGGATTATTGCCCCGGAAGGAGAACGACACGTTGGATACACCACCGCTCACACCGGCGTGGGGCAGGTTTTCCCGGATCCAGCGGGTGGCCTCAATGAAATCCACCGCGTAGTTGTTGTGCTCGTCAATGCCGGTGGCAATGGCAAAAATATTCGGGTCAAAAATAATGTCCTGGGGCGGGAAGCCCACTTTGTCGACCAGAACGCGATAGGAACGTTCGCAGATTTCTTTCTTGCGCGCCGCGGTATCGGCCTGACCATCTTCATCAAACGCCATTACGACCACCGCTGCACCATACTTGCGACAAAGTCGGGCGCGCTCAATGAACTCTTCTTCGCCTTCCTTCAGACTGATGGAGTTGACGATCGGCTTGCCCTGAATGCATTTCAGCCCGGCTTCAATCACGGTCCACTTGGAGGAGTCGACCATCACCGGCACCCGAGCAATATCGGGTTCGCCGGCAATCAGATTGAGAAAGCGCACCATGGCTTTCTCGGAGTCCAGCATTGCCTCATCCATATTGACGTCGATCACCTGGGCGCCGCCCTCGACCTGCTCCAGGGCGACTTCGAGTGCAGTGGTGTAATCCTCTTCCACGATCAGACGCTTGAACTTGGCCGAGCCGGTAACGTTACAGCGCTCACCCACGTTGACGAACAGGGAGTCCTTGGTGATGTTGAAGGGTTCCAGGCCAGACAGGCGACAGGCCGGCGCAATGTCGGGCAGCGGCCGCGGGGCGTGCGTGGCCACGGCATCGGCAATCGCTTTGATGTGCTCCGGTGTGGTACCACAGCAACCACCGATAATGTTCACCAGACCGCTGGCCGCAAACTCTTCGACGACGGCAACCATTTCCTCGGGGGACTGATCGTATTCGCCGAACTCATTGGGCAGGCCGGCGTTCGGGTGCGCTGACACCCAGCAGTTGGCCACCCGGGACATTTCCTGCACGTAGGGGCGCAGTTCCTCGGCGCCCAGGGCGCAGTTCAGGCCCATGGAGAAGGGGCTTGAGTGGGCCAGGGAGTTGTAAAAGGCTTCGGTGGTCTGCCCGGACAGGGTGCGTCCGGAAGCATCGGTAATGGTGCCGGAAATCATCAGCGGCAGCTCAACACCGTTCTGCTCAAAATAGGTCTGTACCGCGAAGGTGGCGGCTTTGGCGTTGAGGGTATCGAATACGGTTTCGATCAGAATCAGGTCCGAGCCACCCTTGACCAGCCCGTCGAGGGCTTCCATATAGTTCTCGACCAACTCATCGAAGGTAATGTTGCGCGCACCGGGGTCGTTCACATCCGGTGAAATGGAGCAGGTGCGACTGGTGGGCCCAAGCACCCCGGCGACGAAGCGGGGTTTATCCGGGTTGTCGGCGGTGTACTCGTCGGCCACTTCCCGAGCCAACCGCGCGGCGGCCCGATTCAACTCCGGCACCAGGTCTTCCATTTCATAGTCGGCCATGGAGACACGGGTGGAGTTGAAGGTGTTGGTTTCGACGATATCGGCCCCTGCGTCGAGGTAGCCCTTATAGATGTCTTTGAGCATGGCCGGTTGGGTAATGGCCAGCAGGTCGTTGTTACCCGCGACGTCCTGGTGGTAATCCGCAAAGCGCGCGCCCCGATACTCGGCCTCGGACAGTTTGAGGTTCTGGATCATGGTGCCCATGCCGCCATCGAGAATCAGGATGCGCTCGCGCACCAGGCGATGGAGGGCGTCAATACGGGCTTGGCGATCGTCGGTCAGGCTCATGGATTACCTATCAGAGGGGATTGATTTGATTCGAAAGGGCATGGATTTTAGCAGAAATGGCGCAAGATCGCAGGTTCGAGCATGTTGAAGTGATCTCGCGGAAGACTTCGTCGCCGAGGGCTGCGGGAGGGAAGGGGTCTTTGAGGCACGCCGTAAACCCATCCATGGGGGCTCGATCGCCTGCCGTCCAGGCAGGCGACGTCCTCAAAGATCCCTTCCCTCCCTCCGCTGTGCCTGCATAGCGTTCCGGGAAATAGCACCCTAAATATCCGCTACATACCAATTCTGTATGGTGGATAAGGGGTGAAACCCCGTCATCCACCAAATAATGCCGCTGCCATGCTTAATTATGGTGGATGGCGCCCTCCGGGCTTATCCACCCTACGTCAAATTGTGGCACTGAGAGCCGGTGCGGGGTGTACCGTTTGTAGACTCTCTGAGGCATGGATGCCGATGAGAAGCCTCCAGGGATGGATTCACGGCGGGTCTACAAACGGTACACCCCGTGCCGGATCGGGCGTGACGCAGCTACTGCACTCTGTCCCAATTTTCTACCCCTTTGTCTCCAAGCCCAATATCCCGTAAAATACCCGAGTAAATCAATCAGGTATACGCCTGTCCCAGTATTGGAGGCCCGCACGCCACTATGGTCAATGTACAGATCACCGAATCCGCCCAGCAGTACCTCAAAGAGCTTCTGAACAAACAGAAGGACAGCGAGGGCGTCGGAATTCGCATGTTTGTTGCCAGCCCGGGAACCCCCCAGGCCGAGACCTGCATTGCCTACTGCCGCCCCGGCGAAGAAAAGGAAGACGACGAAATCGTCGAACTGACCGCCTTCAAAGCCTACTTTGAAGGCCGCAGCCTGCCATACCTGGAAGACGCCAAGGTCGATTACTCCCCGGACCGCATGGGTGGGCAGCTCACCATCCGGGCGCCAAATGCCAAAATGCCCCAGGTCAATGACGACAGTCCGCTCGAAGACCGCATCAACTACGTCCTGTACAACGAAATCAACCCGGGCCTCGCCTCTCATGGGGGTAACGTCAGCCTGGTGGAGATCACCGAGGACAACTACGCCGTATTGCGTTTCGGCGGCGGTTGCCAGGGCTGTGGGGCCGTGGAAGTGACCCTGAAAAACGGCGTTGAAGCGACGCTGAAAGAGAAGCTGCCCGAGTTGGCGGGTGTTCGGGATGTGACCGACCACACCGACCGCACCAACGCTTATATCTGACGCGATCCTCCGTAACCCGGCTTTACATCCGTGTTAACGGATGTAAAGCCGGGTTAAAGCCCGGTAAAACCGCTGCCAACCACGTCGTAACTGCCGCACAATAGCCGCTCCAATAAATACAGGCAGGAGCGATAACAACGGATGGTGGTTTCCCGGCAACTTTTCAAAAAAGCGGTGCTTGTCGCCGCGCTCGTTCTGATCACCTTGGCCGTGTTTCAATTCTGGCCGAGCGGTTCTAACGAAGAGGCGCTCGCCAGCGTCGAAGTCCGCCGTGGCAATATCGAGGCATTGGTTACCGCGACCGGCGTGCTGCAACCCCGCACCTATGTGGATGTCGGTGCTCAGGTGTCCGGCCAGTTGGAAACCCTGCACGTGCAGGTGGGTGATGAGGTCAAACAGGGGGATCTGCTCGCGGAAATTGACCCCACGGTGTACCTCGCCCGCGTCGATGGCACCCGAGCGCAGTTGCGCAACCAGCAGGCGCAACTGAAGGACCGCAAGGCGCAACTGACACTGGCCGAAATTCAGCTCCAGCGCCAGAAAAACCTCTTCGCCGAAGATGCGACCACCCGCGAAGCACTGCAAAGTGCGGAAGCGTCATTGCGTTCCGCCGAGGCACAGATCGAAGCACTGAGTGCCCAGATCGAGCAGACACAATCCACGTTGCGTGCCGAGGAAGCCAACCTCGAGTACGCCAAAATCTATGCCCCCATGGACGGCACCATCGTGACCATCGACGCCCGCCAAGGGCAGACGCTGAACGCCTCCCAAACGACCCCGATACTGATGCGCATTGCCGACCTGGACACCATGAGTGTCCAGGCCCAGGTGTCGGAGGCGGATATCGGCCAGTTGGAGGCCGGAATGCCGGTTTACTTCACCACCCTGGGCAATCAGGGGCGACGCTGGGAAGGGCAGTTGTCCCGGATTGAACCGACTCCCCTAGTCGAAAACAATGTGGTGCTCTATTACGCCCTGTTTGATGTGCCAAATCCCGGTGGACGCTTGCTGCCCCAGATGACGGCTCAGGTGTTTTTTGTCGCCGGAGCCGCTGACGATGCCCTGATCGTCCCGGTATCCGCATTGCGCTACGGAGAGCGGACTCAACGTAACACTGAAGCAGCTTCCCGGAGCGGACGATCGGCAACGGTTTCTGTGGTGAGCCCCGGCGCTGAGCCGGCGTTACGGGAGGTGCGCGTCGGTGTCACCGATCGGGTGCACGCGGAAATCCTGTCCGGGTTGAGTGAGGGCGAACGGGTTCTGCTTAGTGGACCGGAAAGCCGCAACCGGCGCGAGCAGGGTAGTGGCATTCCACGGATGTTTCGCTGATGTCGAGCACCCCCATCCTGAGCTTGTCCGGTGTTACCAAGAGCTACCACAACGGCGAGCTTGAAACCCGGGTACTGCACGGTATTGACCTGACGGTTTACCCCGGGGAGTTTGTCGCCATCATGGGCGCCTCCGGCTCGGGTAAATCGACCCTGATGAATATCATCGGTTGCCTGGACAAACCCACTGAAGGCCAGTATTGCTTCAACGGGCGCGACGTTGCCAATCTCTCGCCGGATGAGTTGGCCCAGTTGCGTCGGGAGTCTTTCGGCTTTGTCTTCCAGAGCTACAACCTCCTGCCCGGCGCCAGTGCACTGGAGAATGTCGAAATGCCGGCAATCTACTCCGCGCTCACACCGGCCCAGCGGCGCGAGCGGGCCCGGGAATTGCTGTCCACACTTGGACTGGCTGATCGGCTCGACCACAAACCCAGCCAATTATCCGGTGGTCAACAGCAGCGGGTTTCGATTGCCCGGGCGCTGATGAACGGTGGCCAGATCATTCTGGCAGACGAGCCCACTGGCGCACTGGACAGTCACAGCGGACGGGAAGTGATGGCGTTGTTGCAGTCCCTGTCTGCACAGGGCCACACCATTGTACTGATCACTCATGATCCGGAAGTAGCCAAACACGCCCATCGGCGTATCGATATCAGTGATGGTCGGATTGTCGCCGATCCGGGCGCGGCTGAGCCGGTATCGGACGCGGAGCAGCTGTCCGACCAGCCCGCTCCTGATTGGCACCGCGACCCGCCGTTTGCCAACGAGCTGACCGAAGGCACCAAAACCGCCCTTCGCTCATTGGGCAGTAACCTGTTCCGAACGGCACTGACCCTGTTGGGTATTGTGATTGGGGTGGCCTCGGTCATCACCATGCTTGCCATCGGCGACGGCGCGCGCCAGGACGTGGTGGACCGGATCAGCTCCATGGGCAGCAATCTGTTGCTGGTCCGACCCGGCGGGCCAGACCAGCGCGGAGGGCGCTGGAGTGTGACCACTCTGGTACCGGAAGACATGGACGCGATCAACCAGACCGTACCCAATATCATTGCGGCCATTCCCGAGCTGACCGGCGGCCAGACACTGCGCTACGGCAATTCGGATCACCGCGCCGAGATCAACGCGACCTCCTACGCGTTTCCGGCAGCGCGCCAGTGGTCGGTGGCGACCGGCAGCTTTTTTACTCTGGAGCAGCAGAACAACTACACCTCGGTGGCGGTTCTGGGGCAGACCGTCGCGGATTCGTTGTTCGGCGAAAAAAATCCGCTGGGTGAGTACATCATGATTCACAATGTGCTCTTTCAGGTCATTGGGGTCATGGAAGAGCGGGGCGCTTCGCCCATGGGGCAGGATCAGGATGACGTGGTGCTGGTGCCATACACCACCGGCAGCCTGCGTCTGTTTGGCCAGCAACACCTGCGCAATATTACCGTTGCGGTTGCGGATACGGACCGGATGAATGCCACCCAGGATGCGGTACACCAATTGCTGCTGCAACGCCACGGCACCGAGGACTTCCAGATTCGCAACATGGCGTCATTGATTGAGGCGATCTCCGAAACCCAGGACACCCTGACCTGGCTGCTCGGCTCCATTGCCGCCATTTCCCTGTTGGTTGGGGGGATCGGTGTAATGAATATCATGTTGGTCAGTGTCACCGAGCGTACCCGGGAAATCGGTATCCGCATGGCAACCGGCGCGCGAACACGACATATTCTGCAACAGTTTCTGATTGAGGCGCTGGTGGTGTCAGCTCTGGGTGGCTTGATTGGCGTCGTGTTGGGGCTGTCCGTGGCAGCGGCACTGAGCTATTTCGGCACGCCCATTTACTACTCCCTGTTGCCGGTGGTGCTGGCGTTCAGTTGCGCCTTTGCCACCGGCCTGATTTTTGGTTATCTGCCCGCGCGCAAGGCCTCCCGGTTGAATCCGGTCAACGCCTTGGCCACGGAGTGAACGCGATGAAATGCAACGTTTTTGCGGCCTGCTGCAGCCTGAGTGTTCTGGTGGGCTGTGCGAACATCGACCCTGTGCCGCGCCCCGAGATTGATCCCGACCTGACCTGGAACAGTGTTCTGGCAACATCCGGCGCGCGAGAGGGCTCGAGTTCCTTAGCGAGCTGGTGGCAGGCGTTCGGCGCTGAACCGCTCGACGCCCTGATGCAGCAGGCCTTACAGAACAGCCCGGACCTGATGGCCGCCGAGCAGCGCCTGCGCCAGGCGGATTGGCAGATGCGTGCGACGGGCGCCTCGGTCTATCCAGGCCTCAATGCCGGCGCCGGAACCAGCGTGCGCAGTGACCAGGACGTCGAGGGCGATAGCCGCTCTTCGGAGTCGACCTCCGCCAACCTCGGGTTGAGTTATGAATTGGACCTGTGGGGCAGGGTGGCGGCGGAACGAGCGTCCGCCCGCGCCGGTTTTCGTGCCAGTGAGCAGGATTACCGCGCCGCTTACCTTAGCCTGACCGGCGCCATTGCCAACACCTGGTTTGAATATCAGGCGCTGCACGCTCGCATTCAGATAGCCCAAGACAATATGGCGCTGAGCGAGCAGGTGATGACCGTCGTCGAGGTGCGCTATCGAAACGGCGTAGCCAGTGCGGCAGACGTCGCCCGCCAACGCACAAGCCTGTTGTCTCAGCGTGCACAGCTTCCGCCGTTGCAATTTCAGGCGCAACAGACGCGCCGTGCCCTGGCGGTATTGCTGGGAGCCATGCCCCAAACACTATCGGTTGAACCGCAGGCACTCAGCGACATCCGCTTGCCGGATCTGAAGGCCCAGCCGCCCGCGGAAGCCATTTTCGCACGACCGGATGTGGCACGAGCCGAAGCGCAACTGCAAGCCGCCGATGCGGACGTGGTGGTGGCACGTCGGGCTTTTCTACCCTCCCTGAGTCTGAGTGCCGGTTTCAGCCTATCAACGGCGGAACTGTTTTCGTTGAGCGATGCGCGGGAATCCGACAATGCCGGCCTGTCCCTCAGTCAGTTGATTTTCGATGGCGGACGCACGCGTGCCCAGAGCCGTCGGACGGAGGCGAGACGCCAGGAACTATTGGCTCAGTACCGGAATACACTTCTGGTGGCGTTACAGGAAACCGATGATGCGTTGGGACGTGTGACTCTGGAGGCCGGGCAGGAGACAAGCGATCAGGCGATTCTGGTGGAAGCGGAACGGGCGCTGCGGCTTACGGAAGTGCGGTATCGGGAGGGCAGTGATGACCTGTTGACCCTGATCGACGCTCAGCGGAACCTGTTTCAGGCGAGGGAGCAGATAGTCGAGCGGCGCTTGAGTCGGTTGTCGGCGACGGTGGCTCTGTATCAGGCGTTGGGTGGTGTTCAGTAGGGAATTGGGGCCGTGCGGTTAGGGGCAACGTCAAGTGAGGTAATGGCGGATGCGCGCCGGTGGCGCTTATCCGCCCTACGAATGGTTCGGCGGTTGCGTAGGGCGGATAAGGGCGAAGCCCGCATCCGCCGTCACCATACCTGCCGCTACTTCTTCACCCGCTCCTGAAGATGATCCTTGATCTTCTCCCGCATATCCTTCAACGCCTGAACGGTGGTATCCCAATCGATACAGGCATCGGTAATCGACACCCCATACTTCAGGTCTTTCAGATTCTCCGGAATCGGCTGGTTACCCGCGCCGATATGGCTCTCCACCATCAGACCAATAATCGAATCATTGCCTTCCATGATCTGATTGGCCACGTTCTCCATCACCAGCGGCTGAAGCTCGTGGTTTTTATTGGAGTTGGCGTGACTGCAGTCGACCATGATGTTGGGCGGATTGACCCCGGCTTTCTCCAGCTCCTGCTCGCACATGGCGACGCTCACCGAATCGTAATTCGGCTTGCCGTTGCCACCGCGCAGTACCACGTGGCCGTAGGGGTTACCACGGGTGTGGACAATGGAAACCTGGCCTTCGGTGTTGATCCCCAGAAACCGGTGCGGTTTGGAAACCGACTTCAGGGCGTTGATCGCCACGGTCAGGCTGCCATCGGTACCGTTTTTGAAGCCCACGGCTCCGGACAGGCCACTGGCCATTTCCCGGTGCGTCTGGGATTCGGTGGTGCGGGCGCCAATGGCAGACCAACTGATCAGGTCCTGCATGTACTGGGGCGAGATCGGATCCAGCGCCTCGGTGGCGGAGGGCAGGCCCAGCTCGGCAATATCCAGCAGCAGCTTGCGGCCCATGTGCAGCCCTTTCTCGATCTTGAACGAGTCGTTCAGATCGGGGTCGTTGATCAGGCCTTTCCAGCCGGTGGTGGTCCGGGGCTTCTCGAAATAGACGCGCATCACCACATAGATGGTATCGCTGACCTCGTCGGCCAGTTTCTTCAGACGCTGGGCATAATCCATCGCCGCGTCCACATCGTGGATGGAGCAGGGGCCAATTACCACAAAAATCCGCGGGTCTTTACGGTCGAGGATATTGCGAATGGTTTCCCGCCCCTGGGTGACAACCTCCCGGGCTTTGTCGGTCATTGGCAGCTCGCGCTTGAGGTCGGCCGGTGAGATCAACAGCTCCTGGGAGACAACGTTGAGATCGTCTATTTGCGTGTCGGTCATTAGGGTTAGTCCATAGAGTGTTTCGAGAATACGGCACCATTCTACTGAAAATGGGGCACTTTTTGGGAGAAATTTGCCGATGGGGTTGATAGTTTTTCCATGCCGCCACCGGCTGCTTATTATCTCTGGCAGTTGTCGCTAATTGCTTTACCGACATTAAGCCCAGATTGGCGGTGACGTCCGGGCCGGGAAGGGGAAGCCCTTTCAAGACACGCCGTAAACCCATCC
>NZ_DFTP01000009.1:0-16475 GCF_002381585.1 Marinimicrobium sp. UBA4209 | reverse complement strand
ACGGCGGATGCGCGCTACGCGCTTATCCGCCCTACGCAACCTCCTGAGCCACGCGAAGGCCGCACCCGTCGCCGCAACCCCCGCAATTACGCACCGCACGAGGTCACATCCGTCGCCGAGGCCCCCGCAATTACGCATAGGGCGGAGCCGAGCGCAGCGGTATGACCTGCATCCGCCGTAACCCAAACCTACCTCATCCGCCGCTTCCCGTCCCTGATGCATCAAAGAGGTTAAACGGTGACTTCAACCAACCGCTTTTCCGAGGCCAGCAGCGGGAAATACAGGGCGGTTTTGATGGGGCGGGTTTCGCCCAGGTCTTGCATCACCTTGGCGTAGCGCGCCAACTGCGGCGTATAGGTCGCCACCTCCTGCGTCACAAACGCCTCCGGCGACTGATCCGCCTCCGGTTGGCTGCTCTTGTAATCCACAATCCAGCGCACACCGCCATCCACAAATGTCCGGTCAATCACCGACTCGCGTACCTCACCGCCCACAGCATGATGAATCGCCAGCTCACAGGCGCTTTCCTCATGGGCCGGGTCCAGCAGCCAGCGACCGTCCGGGTCGGTCAGCGTCTGATGCAGCCCCCAGCGAATCTTCTCCAGAGCCTCCGCAATCGTGTCCGGCTCCCAGCCGAACTGGCGCAGCTGCAAGGTCCAGAATGGGCGCTGCTCCTCCGCCCAGGCCTCGGACCAGGCATCCAACGGCTGCTCGCTCAACCGCTGTAGCTGGTTGTGCAATACGGTGCCGGTATGGCGGGCCAGGCGAGCGGCCGGGGCTTCCACTTCCGGAAGGTTCTCCTCGTCGCCAAACTCCCGCCCCCGGTATGCCTGTAACACGGTCACCTCGGAGGGTGCCGGCGCCTGCCAGTCTGGGGGCAGGCGCAGAATGTGTTGGAGTCCCTCGTAGGCGTGGTCACTGTTGGCGCTTGCTGAGGGCGATTGGGTGCCCGCCGGGGCGCTCAACATCTGCGCCTGTACGGGCTCCCAGATGGTGCGTAACAGGGAGCCCTGGCGGGGGGCGCGAGGCTTGCCGCTGCGCGCATCCAAACCCACGCAGGCCAATAAATGCAGGCGTTTGACCGCGCGGGTGCAGCCGACGTATAGCAGCCGGGTGGCCTCGAAGCTGTCCCGCAGCTTGGCTTCGTTGCGCATGAATTGGTAGAGCGGGTCGGTATCGGTGCCGGTGGGAGCCAGCGGTCCCAGCAGCAGTTGGCGTTCCCCGGCCTGATTGATCCGCTGTTGCCAGAGCAGCAGCTCTTTGTCGTCGTTACTGCTGGCCCGGTCCAGCCCCGGAATGATGACGGTGTCGAACTCCAGCCCTTTGGACTTGTGCAGGGTCATCACCTGCAGGCGCGGGTCGGCGTCGGCCCGGGGGGCAGCGAACAGGCTTTCGACGCCGCGCTCGAAGGTGTTCCAGTCCCGCAGGCCGCCGCCGTGCTGGTGCTTTTCCACCAGGTTGAAGTAGCTCGGAATATCCTGCGCGTCGCCGGGCTCGGCCAGCAGAGCCGGGCCGCCCAGCGCCAACCAGACGCCCTCGATCCACTGGCGTAGGGGCTTGCGATGACGCTCCCGCCAGGCGGGCTCCAGCACGGACATCAGTCGATCCAGGCACCGCCGACCGGTGTCGCTGATTCCGGAGATTCGATCGCGTTCCTGCAGCTGCTGCCAGATCATCGGCCAGCCGTACTTGGGCCAGGGGTTCTGCGCACCGAGATCGGTGGTGACCAGTGCGTGCAGGTCGTTCAGGTCGAGACCACACCAGGGGGCGCGCAGAATCGAAAGCCAGGCAATGCGGTCGTCCAGGCTCAACAGGGCTCGCGTCAGGGACATCAGGTCGACAATCGCCATGCGACTGGCGAGTCGGTCGATTTCCGTGGCCTGCCAGTGCAGGCCGCGCCGGGCCAGGGCGGGGAGTATCCACTGCAGGTGCGGTCGGCTGCGCACCAGAATCGCCACCGAGTCTTCCTCATCGGCGGCCAGGGCCTGCTCGGCGAGCTCGGCGACCGACTCGGCTTCCTGCAGTTGCGCCAGGGTCTTGTCCGGGCTGGCCTCCGGGTTGACGGCTTCACTGTCGGCGTCGTCCGAGTCGTTCTGATGCAGACAACCGTAAAACTGGACGGCTTCATTCTCGAGTGGGGCATTGAAGGCGATGGACGGTGAATAGCGCACCGCACCCCGGCCAATATCGTCCCGGGCGGGAAAGGCCCGGGAAAAAATATCGTTGACCCAGCGAACCACGTTGGTCTGGGAGCGGAAGTTCACGGTCAGATCCAGCGCGGTCATGGGTACCTCGCCAATGCCGTGCTCACGGGCGTCCAGGAACAGGCCCACGTTGGCGTCGCGGAACCCGTAGCAGGACTGCATGCCATCACCGACGATAAACAGCGTGCGGCCGTCGTCGGGTTGCCAGCCGGCGGTCAGCTGCTCCAGCAGCCGTAACTGTGGGGCGGCGGTATCCTGAAATTCGTCCACCAGAATATGCTGAATACGGTAATCCAGTTTTAGGGCGATATCCGTTGGGTTTTCTTCATCCCCCAGAGCGAAGCTGGCTGCCTGGGCAATGGCACTGTAGTCGGTGGCGCCCAATTGTTTGAATATCAGGGTCAGCTCGGCGCTGAGCAACGGCAGCAGACGGGTCAGGCTGTCGAGCAGTTGCCACTGGCTTTCGGTGTATTCCGCGGGTGGTAGCTGGCGCACGGCGTGCAGCTGCTCGGCCAGGTCCGGGGTTTCTTCCTGAATCTGTGCGACCCACTCGCCGTACTGCTCTTTCAGTGCAGCGCCGGGTTTGCCCGCGGGGAAGCCTTCCTTTTTGGTCAGCCGCTTGCGCCACTCCCCCTTGGCGGTGAGCATCAGTTCAGCGAGCGCCTGCCAGTCGGCCACCGTCGACGGGCTCGGATCGGGCAGGGCGGTGATGCCTTTCAGGCGCAGAATCGGGCTTTCCGGGTTGTCCTGCTCGACGTTCGTGGCGGCCTGATCGGCCAGGTGGCAGAGATCGCTGGCGTGGTAGCCGATGCCTTCGATCACCCGGTTCAGTTGTTCTTCAATTACATCTTGCAGTACTGCCTCAAGGTAGGGGCGGGCGTGGGCCTGTTGAGCCTCGAGCATCACCCCCAGCCACTGGTCCCGCTTGGCCAGCAGACGCATCAGCAGCGTCTCGATGGCCGGCAGGTTGGTGTCCAGGTGACGCAGCAGGCGCTTCAGGTCCTCCCGGACGGTGTCGTCGGTTTCCAGGCGGGCCAGGAACTGATGTACGGCCTGGCGATAGGCGAGTTCCGGGGCGTCCAGGGTGTCCGGTTGCGCGCCGAGCTGGCTGTCCAGGGGCAGTTGCCGGGTGATGGCGCGACACAGACTGTCGATGGTCTGGATGCGCAGTCGCTGTGGACTCATCAGCAGTTGCCACTGGCACTCTTCGTCGCGCTGCAAGACCGCCTGAGCCAGACGCCAGGTGCGCCGGGCGTGGGGGTTGTCCGGCTCCGACCGTTCGGCGGCCTCGCGCAGGGCCGCCATGATGCGGTCCTGCATTTCCCCGGCGGCTTTGCGGGTGAAGGTGATCGCCAGTACTTCTTCCGGAGCGTCGCAGCGGGCCAGCAAGGTCAGGACGCGCTGAGTCAGCAGCCCGGTTTTCCCGGACCCGGCGGGCGCCGCCACCGCAAAGGAGCGGGTCGGGTCCAGCGCCGCCTGCCGGGCGTCGAAGTCCGGGGGCGCATCGGGGCTGAAGGCGCCGTGGGGGAGGTTGTCCAGAGTTGTTGGGTCCATAAAAAGAACGTGTCAGGTTGGTCGAAAAGTTGGGTAACGGCGGATGCGGGCTTCGCCCTTATCCGCCCTACGGGTAGCGCTTCAGGTGGCGTAGGGCGGAGCCGAGCGCAGCGGTATGACCCGCATCCGCCGTAACCGAACCCGGCCGCATCCTCCGTTGCTTTGGTTTACAAAATAAACCGCGCGACGGTATCGGCTTCCAACACCCGGTTTAACGGTACCAATTGCCCGCTGTACCGCTGCGCCTTGGCGTCCTTGAAATCCACCCGGGCATCGCCGGCCATGAAGGTCCGGGCCAGGTCGCTCAGTACCTCGCGCCACTCGGCCCGCTGAGCGTCCCAATCCTCGCTGGGCTTGACGCCGGGTGGGGGCGTACTCAGGGCTCCGAGGCCAATCCACTGCAGCGCTTTCGGGTTCAACTGCGCAAAGGCGATACCGCTGACCGGGTCTTCCTCGGTGACCGCATACAGCGGCAGCTGGGGTTCGTCGGGGCGCGGGCCCTGCCACTGATTGGCATTGAGGTCGGCGCCGGTTTTGTAATCAATCAACAGTCGCTCGCCGTTTTCCAGCTCGTCGATGCGGTCGATAAAAAGCGTCAGGTTCAGGCCATTGAATTCAATCAGCCGGCGTTGCTCGGTGGCCACGACGCGGAAGGGCGGGCGTTGTTTTTCCAGCATCAACCAGCGCTGTACCATCCGGCTCAATCGTTCCTGCTCCAGGGCACAATACTCCGGCCCCAGTTCCCTCGGTCGCCGCTGACGGATCGGCGCCAGGGTCTGTTCACAGGTGCGACTGATGAGGTCGTTCAGCGCCTCCTCTTCAATGGCGTGCAGTTGCGAGGAGTCCCTCAGGGTTTTCCACACGGTGGCCAGCACGCCGTGCAACACCGTACCGCGCTCGGCGGCGGAGAGGCCCAGTACCGGCGCATCCGGGAGCTGGGCCCCCAGACGCAGTTGGGCGAAGGCGTTGAACGGGCAGGCTGCCTGATGCTTGAAAAGCGAACTGCCGCCGGGCGCTTTGCTGCCGGCGGTGATGCCGGGTCCCTTGGCGCTGTGTACCGGTGTGAGTTCTCGGGCTTCCTCCAGAATGGCCTCGAAGGCCTGTCGGGCACTGATGGGCTCCGGGACCAGTTCGGCCAGTGGGGTCTCCGGCAGGGCGCGAATCAGCGGGCTGGGTGACAGGTCGCCCTGATCGTCGCTGTGGGGTGCGCTGAATACCACCTGTTCGGCGCATTGCCGGTAGTGGTCGGTCAGGCTGCGGGCAAAGTGCAGTTCCCGCTCGGCGCTGGCGTGGGGCATCTGTCGGTCCCGCTGCAGTTCGAGCGGCAGCAGGGGGTTGGGGGCGGGCACCGGGGGCCACTGGCGCTGATGCAGGCCCAGTACCCAGCAGTGGCTGAAGCGCAGTCCGGCACCCTCCAGGGCCCCGAGAATCTGAATGGGAGAGTCCGGTGTCTGGGCCTGAAACGGGGTCTGTTGGGCCAACTGGTTCAGTTGGCTCAGGGCCTGAGTCAGACTCAGGTCGGCGCCGGTGGCCTCCAGAGCGGCGAAGGTTTCCAGCAGCTCATGCCAAAGCCCCAGTTGCTGGAACTCCTGACTGTCCAACCGGCGCGGGCCGGGCCAACCCAGGGTGTCCAGTTGCTGCCGGAAAAGCTGGGCCCACTGGCGCGCGCTGGTGGATCGGGGCATGCGTCGTCGCTGCTCGTCGAGTAGCTGCAGACGCCGGTTCAGCGTCGGTGCCTGTGCGGTGGTGTCGGGCGGAAGCGCAGGGCTTGCTTGCGCCTCACTCAGCCAATCGGTGATCACCTGGCCATGAAAGCGCAGGTCACTGCCGGTGAGTTCAAATTTGCCCTGCTCCCGCAGCCGAGTGACCCACTGCGCGCGTAGTACGGCCTCCGCATCCGGCTCCCCCCAAAACGAGTTCTGAAGCAGTTGGCACACCTCGCTCAGCGGCCACTGATCCCGCAGTAGGCCGAGCAGGCTCAAGGCGGCGTGAATCAGTGGCGTCGCGCCCAGCGGTACCCCGGCGGAGAAGTTGAATGGCAGGGTGTAACGGGGCGTACCCGGCAGAGGAACGGTGGGCTCGAAAACCTCGGCGAAGATCCGCTCCACCTGATCCCGTCTCTGGCCCAGGTCCGGTACGATAATACCGATGACCGCCTCCGCTGATGCTTGTAGTTGGCGCAGGCTCCACAGGGCGGCGGCGCGCAGCTCGGTGTCCGCATCCGGGGCCGCGACGCGATGTAGGTGGTTGTCGCGGGTGCCTTTGGGGGAGAGCGCGACGCGTTCGAGCGCCGCGGCTTCCAGAATCCGCTGATGCAGGGGAGGCAGGTCGTCAAAACCGAGTAGCCAGAGGCGGGGCTCGGGCTTCAGGGCACCGGTTTCATAGGCCTGGGCGACAATCTGCTGGCCGGCTTCCGGTGTCATCAATCGACGACTCGCCAATCGCTGCTCAAAGTGCTCGGCCCAGCGCAGGAAGCTGCGGCTATTGCCGTTCAGATAAGGATCCTGCCGGAGCGTATCGGGCGCCACCTCCCACAGCGTGAGTGCGCGCAGCGCCGAGTCGGCCTGCTGGGCCAAGGGGTCCGCCTGCAGAAGGGTTTGGGCTTCATCCGACTGACCGATCACTTGCTCCCAGACCCATTGGCGTTGGTGGCGGCTGGCCAGTGCCCGGTCGCAACCGGGGTAGCCCCGGCTCACCAGTGTCTGCCACTGCTCATCCAGCCACCGGTTGAGAGGCCATACTCGTGGGGCGGCCCAGGCCTTTTTTCCCTGCTCGCGCTGATAGTGGCTCCAGGCCTTCAGCAGGTGGCGCCGCAGGCGATCGTTAGCAGTGATGATGGGTTCACCGGCGTTCAGGGCGGGTAGCAGGGGGCCGAGATCGAATAGGGAGGTTGCCATGGTGCTCCGGGGTTTTCGGTCGTTGGGGCAATGCGCGAAGAATAGCATGACCGGCGCGAGGCTTCAGGGGCGCTTGTTCCATTGAACGAATGATGCGCCAAATTCTGTGCTAGTCTTGAAGGAGCTGTCAGAAAAACGAAGGCAGGCGGTGCCCACGGAGCTTTTACGGGGTCACCATTGAGCGGGGCCGCCATTCAGGGGAATACAGATGCCGTTGATGACATCGATCAACACCAAACTGTTGGCGATCGTGGTCTTGTTCGCAGCGATCAGTGGGGTTTTGATCGGTTTGTGGCAGGGAGCAGAGGAGTCGCGCCGTCTGCAACAGGGGTACGACGAGCGCCTTCAAATGCTGGGCGAACGTTACCGGGATCGCCTGACTCAGGAGTTTGCCCGTCGCCAGAATCTGCTGGTGGCCACTCGTGATGCTCTGGCCGATTCACTGATCCGCACTGCCGGGGATACCGTGCCTCTGGACTTTGGGTTTCAGCGCGACCCCGATGGCGCGGTACGGGAGTACCTGGGGGAGTCCGGCCTATTCATTCACCGGGACTCTCCGATCACCGACGATATGCGCCGACTGGTGTACCACACCAACGGTACCTGGTTGAATATCGAGCCTCTGTTGAAGACTCAATTCAATGCCTTTTATCTGATCACCAAGGACCGGGTCAGTCGCATCTGGCCTGCCTCGCTGGTATCCGGGCACTTACCTGCCCACGATGTGACCCAGGAAATTTTCTACACGCTTGCCGCTCCCGTTGAAAATCCCCTGGGGAAACCACGCTGGACCCCTATTTATTTTGACTACTACCCTCAAGTCTGGACCACGTCGTTACTGGTGCCGCTTTACGTCAATGGTCAGTTTGAAGGTGTGGTAGGGGCGGACCTGGATATGTCGTTCCTGTTCAGTCAGATCAATCAGTTGGAGTCGGACTTCGAATCCCTCAACGGGTTTATTTTCAGTGCCGATGGCGAACTGATCCTGCACGGCGATCAGTCGCTCAGTGCACCGGCCCAGCAGCGCGGCGATTATGAGGTGTTCAACCAACGGGCCGAGTTGAGCCCGGGCATGCGTGAGTTCATCGACCGGTCCCGGTCGGGACAGTGGCCGCCCGGCGGAGTCTATAACCACGAGTTACGGGGGGATATACAGCGTATCAGTTACCAACCACTACCCGAACTCGACTGGTATATCGGGCTGCACTACCCCGAGTCGATGCTGGAGTCCCGGCATGCGGAAACCATGATGACGATTTACCAGAATATTGCGGGAATGTTGTTGTTCCTGTCGTTGGGGATGTATTACGGGTTGAAGTGGTTGGTAACGCGACGGATTCTGAAACTGGCGGATATGACCGAGCGCATTGGTGCCGACAATTGGTCGATCCGCCTGCCGGAGTCGGGCAACGATGAAATCAGTCAGTTGGCCCGGGGCATGAACCGCATGCTGGAAAAAATCAACGAGCTGTTTCGCGGACTGAATAACAGCATTCAGGATATGGAACGGCTGGCCTATTACGACCAGCTCACGGGCTTGGAGAATCGGCTCCTGTTCAAGGAGCAGTTGCGTACCGCACTGTACGCGATTCGGCGTGAAGATCAGAATCTTGCGTTGTTGTATCTCGACCTGGATCACTTCAAAGACATCAACGACAGTCTCGGTCATGAGGCCGGTGACCGTTTGTTGGTGAGTGTCTCCCAGCGCCTGCGGGCCTGCCTGAGAGAGGAGGACTCGGTGGCTCGTTTGGGCGGAGACGAGTTTGCAATATTATTGCGCAATGTCTCCGAGCCCCGCTATGCGTCGGTGGTGGCGGAAAAGATCATCGACGCCCTGGGATATCCGATCCGGCTGAACGCCCAGGAAGTGGTGGTAGGAACCAGTATTGGCATTACGCTCGCGCCGGATGACAGTCGGGATCTAGAATTGTTGATGCGCAATGCCGACTTGGCGATGTATCAGGCAAAATACCACGGACGCAATGTGTATCGCTTCTACACGCCGGATATGAACCGGGAAGTAGAGCAGCGTTTGCGCCTGGAGCGCGAATTGCGCCTGGCGTTGCAGAACCACGAGTTTGAGCTCTATTACCAGACCCAACTCGATATGCAGACCGGAAGGGTGGTCGGTATCGAGGCGTTGCTGCGTTGGAATCACCCGGAGCGCGGCCTGGTGCCGCCGGATGAATTTATTCCCGCAGCGGAGGACAGCGGCCTGATCGTGCCCATCGGACAGTGGGTCCTGCGTGCCGCCTGCCAGCAGGCCAAAAATCTCTACAAGGCTCAGTTCAAACACGTAAAAGTGTCGATCAACGTGTCAGCGAGGCAGCTCAGTGACCGGGACTTTGTATCGGACTTCAAAGCAGTGGTAAGAGACACTGGGGTGGAGCCGGAACAATTGGTGCTGGAGGTGACCGAGAGTACTTTGATGGCGGACACCCAAGTCGCATTGGCACATCTGCATGCACTGCGCACGTTGGGTGTGGGGCTGGCAATTGATGACTTTGGTACCGGCTACTCCTCCCTGAGCTATCTGAAACGCCTGCCCGTCACCTGTCTTAAAGTGGATCGCAGCTTTGTCCAGCATTTGCCGGCCGATGACGAGGACCGGGCCATTACCACCCTGATCGTCGCCATGGCCAACAGTCTGAACTATCGGGTGGTGGTCGAAGGGGTGGAGACTGAGCCGCAGTGGGCCTTTCTGCGCGAGTGTGGTTGTCACTTTGGTCAGGGCTATTACTTCAGTTACCCGGTGCCGGTGGAGCAGCTCATGGTGGGGTTGCTCGAAGCGCAGAAGCGCCATTGATGGTCGTCAGTTATTGGGTACGGCGACCACCTGAATATCGTTGATGCCGAACTCGGCCAGTGCCGGCCCGAGCCGCTCGACCTCGGGGCCATCGGCGGTAAAAAGTGCTTGGTGAACCGGGCTTTCACTGGCTGACTTCCTGCGACCGAGCTCGGTCAACCAGTAGGCCACTCGGCGGGCGATCGCCTCCCCGGAATCAATCAGTGCGACCTCGGGTCCGACAACGGCCTGCAACTCCTGCTTCAGGAGCGGAAAATGCGTGCAGGCAAGCACCAGAGTATCCATTTCCGGAGCGCGCGGATGGCTCAGCATGGGTGACAGCAGGTCCTGAAGCTGTGCCAGGGAAGGCGTCTGTCCGCGCAGGTGCGCCTCGGCCAGCCGGACCAGCTCGGAGCTTCCCAACGAAATGACCGTGCAGTCGGCGGCAAATTGCTGGATCAGGTCCCGTGTATAGGAGCGGGCAACCGTCCCCGGAGTGGCGAGCAAGCCTATGACTCTGGAGCGCGATTGATGGGCAGCGGGCTTGATCGCGGGGACCACGCCCACGATCGGCTCGCGAAAGTGCGCCCGGATGTGCGGCAGGGCCAGGGTGCTGGCACTGTTGCAGGCCACGACCACTACATCGGGGCGGCTGTGCTCGATCAGCCGGTGCAGGACCCGATCGACCCGCGCAACGAGGACCTCTTCGCTTTTCGTACCGTAGGGAAAGGCGGCATTATCCGACGCATAGCTCACCGAGCAGTGCGGAAGCAGTCGCTGAATGTCCGCCATAATACTCAGGCCGCCCACCCCGGAGTCGAATACCAACAGGCGAGGGGGGGGATCAGCGGGCATTGTACAGGTCCGTGGTCATTGGCTTCACAGTCGTTCTTGTGCTCCTGGAGTGACTATTGTTCCTGCCGATGGGCTCACGGTGTCGCCAACCGCGGCGAATGTGTCGTGGGCAGGGCCGGTCAGGCTTGGTAGAATCGCCGCGACGATTGTATTTTGCCCCCCGGTTCTGCACAAGGGAACCGACCAGATAACGGGAACGATCTTTGCCTCTGACCAATGTGACTTTACTGATGGCCGCCGCGGGTGGCCTGCTGAGCGGCCTGATACTGACCGTGCTGTTCTACCACTGGCGACTCAAGGAAGCCGTGGCGGCCCGCACCCGGGAGTTGGAGCAGACCCTTCAGCAGGCGCACAGTGACTGGGCGCTGGAGCAGGCCGATCATCGCCACGAGCGCGACCGCCTGGAGCGGCAGTGTCTGGATCTGCGCCGGCGCGAAGACGAGTTACGCCAGCAGTGGCAGGAAAGTCAGCATCAGCATGAGCAAACCCGACAGCGCCTGAACACGGCTCAGCAGGAGCTGGCCGCCGCCCGGGAGAAGCTCGAGTACCTGGGAGAGGCCCAGCGGGAGTTGCGCCAACGGGACCAGGCGCTTGCCGAGGCACGACGGCAGGCGACCGAGCTGGAAACCCGGCTCGGGCAGGAACGGGAGCAGTTTGAAGCCCAGTTGGTCCTCTTGCAGGATGCCAAAAAGCAACTGACCAGTGAATTCGAAAATCTGGCCAACCGGATTTTTGAAAGTAAGCAACAGCAGTTCTCCCACAGCAGTAAATCCCTGCTGGAAACCGCCATCGATCCGCTGAAAACCCAGCTCACGGACTTCCGCCGCAAAGTGGAGGACGTGTACGAAAAAGAAAACGCTGAGCGCAACAAACTCGCCGGCCACATTGAGCAGTTGCACCGTCAGGCATTGAAAATTGGTGAGGATGCCGTCAACCTGACCCAGGCGCTCAAAGGCAATACCAAGTCCCAGGGCAATTGGGGCGAGGTGGTGTTGGAGCGGCTGCTGGAACAGTCCGGGCTGCAGAAAGGCCGGGAGTATGAAACCCAGGTCAGCTACGCGAGTGCGGATGGCGGGCGCCGCACGCCGGATGTCATCGTGCGCTTACCGGAGAACAAGGACATCATCATCGATGCCAAGGTTTCGCTGGTGGATTATGAGAAATATTGCAACAGCGATGATCAGGACGAGCGCGACCGATTTCTCGGGCAACACATTCAGTCACTACGCAACCATATCCGTGGCTTGAGCGTAAAAGACTACGAGCAGCTCGACGGTGTTCGGGCGCTGGATTTCGTGTTCATCTTTGTCCCGATCGAAGCCGCCTTCATGCTCGCGCTTCAGCAGGACCCGAAACTGTACAGTGACGCCTACGACAAACACATCATTCTGGCCAGCCCGACCACATTGCTGGCCATTCTACGCACCGTCGAAAACATCTGGCGGTACGAAAAGCAGAACAAGAATGCCGAACGCATTGCCAGGGATGCCGGGGCTCTGCACGATCAGTTTGTGCTGCTGTTGGATGCGCTGGATACCGTGGGCAATCACATCGGTAAGACCCAGGAGGCGTTCGATACCGCGCGTAAACGCCTGGCGACGGGTAAAGGAAACCTGTTGCGTCGGGTCGACAACATTCGCCGGTTGGGCGCCAAAACCAAAAAGAGCATCGCTCGGGACAAGCTGGAAGAGGCGGATGAGTCCGAGACTCTATTGGACGTTGATGAGCCAATGGACGCCGATGAGGCGCTGGAGGATGGGGCCGAGCGGGAAGACGAAAAAGCCACGAATTGAGCCTGTGCGGACGCGTCGAGCCGCCGATCGTAAATCTGAATTGTCTGAATTGATAGTTGACTGAAAGGATCAAACCATGAGCAGTACCTGGATCATTCTGAGCATTGTCGGAGCCGTCATTATTGTCGCTTTGGCCGTTGTGGCCGGCATTCTGCAATACAAGGTGCACAAGCTGAACCAGGCCCGCAAAGCCCAGGAATCGGCACTGCAGGCCGAGAGCGACGCCCAGCGTGAACGCATCAACAAAAGCATTCAGGTTATCGCCCACGCTGTCGGGTCCGACGATATTACCCTGACCGAAGCGAGCATCCGGATCAGTGTATTGCTGGACAGCCTGGGGGTAGAGGATGAAGTGCGGGACGAATTCTCAGCCTTTTACGAGCTGAAAGGAGCGACCGAGCACATCCCGTTCCTGGATGCCTGGAAAGCGCTCAGCAAAAAAGAAAAATTCCGTTATGACCGGGAGCGCACGACTCAGGAACAGTTCCACGAGAAAGCGGTGGTGGACGCCGCCAAACGCATCCGCGGCCGCAACTTCTGATTGATTCACCGTTTCAATCATCGCTTGCGCAGTACCACCCCGCACTCCAGGTGATGGGTGTAAGGGAACTGATCAAACACCGCAAAATGTTCGATACGATGGGTCTGGGTCATGGTGTCCAGGTTGTGCTTTAACGTATCCGGGTTGCACGACACATACAGAATATTGTCGAACCGTTGGGTAATGCGGGTGGTGTGTGGGTCAAGCCCCGCCCGGGGCGGATCGACAAAAATGGTGCTGAACCCGTAGCTGTCCAGATCCACGTGGCGCAACCGGCGAAACGGCCGGACCTTGTCCAGCGCCTGGGCAAAATCCTCGCTGGACATCCGCACCAGGGTGACATTGTCCACACCGTTCAGGCGCTGATTGTACTCGGCGGAGGCCAGCGAACTTTTGGCCAGCTCGGTGGCCAGAACGTGGCGGAAGTTCTGGGCCAGTGGCAGCGTGAAATTGCCATTCCCACAGTACAGCTCCAGCAGATCACCACCGAAAGACCGGCTGTGCTCCACGGCCCAGGTCAGCATTTTTTCGCAGACGCGACCATTTGGCTGGGTGAATCCGGTTTCTACCTGTTGATACTGGAAAACCTTATCGGCCACCTGCAGGCGCTCAACCACAAAGTCCCGGTCCATCACCACTTTCTGTTTCCGGCTTCGACCAATCAGGTCCACGCCCAGCTGTTTTTTCAGGGCCCGGGCGGCCTCTTCCCAGGCTTCATCCAGACGCTTGTGGTAGAGCAGGGTGATCAGGGCTTCACCGGACAGGGTGGTCAGAAACTCCACCTGAAACAGCTTCAGCCGCAGTATGGGGTCGGCATTGATGGCGGCCAGCAGTTCGGGCATCAACCGATTGATCTGTTCGGAGGCGACGGGAAAGTCATCGATCAAAAACGGTTTTTTGTATTCCCCCGGCTGATACATGGCGTAGTTCACCTGGCCATCGTCCTGCCACATCTTGAACTCGGCCCGCAGCCGGTAGTGCTTTTCCGGGGAGCTGAATACGTCAATCTCGGGCAGGTTGAAGCGCGCAAAATCCTCTTTCAGTCGCGCCACTTTCTGGTTCAGTTGGGCGTCGTACTGATCGGGGAATACTTGATGAATGGCCATAACGTCGGGTCTGTGTGAAAGGCGGGGGCATCCGCCCCGGAAAAAGGGCGGATTGTATCAGTTCAGGAGCGGTTTTTCAGGGCGCTTGGCACTCACCCCAATCACAGACGATAAAGCTCTGGCTCTGCTGACCGCAGTAGATGCCATAGGCTTCATGGGGCCACTCATTGGCGATCACCACCAGTTCGGCGTTCGGACAGGTGTTCGCCATGCGCCGCTCGATTTCCCGGTAGCTGCGCCCGGGGGCGAGATTGCGAGGGATTTCAAGGGCTAGGGTGGGCACCTCACTCAGGGCGACCGGCCGTTCGGCATCCGCCACCAGGGCGTCCCGCACCAGAATGTCCCGCTCGGAGTCGGGCGTCAGGTAAGGGCGTTCGGTCAGCGTCGGCTCCAGCTCATCCAGGCGGCGCTCGCAGACAATTCGCTGGTTGTTGGCGCTGCGCTCGTTCAGTCGCAGCTCCTGCACCGCCCGGCCCCGATGCTCGTGCCGGAATCGCACCGCCGACAGCGCCAGGGCATGGCCGGCATAGTCGCGGGTTTCACCTGCCAGCTCCCGGTTCAATTGAGTGTCGGCGCCGGCGAGCAGGTCGCCATGGGTCTCCATCCAGATGGTGCGCAAGTCCTGGGCGTATATCTTCAACTCCGGGCTCACTGCGGCGCACTCGGACAGTAGCCCTTCGGTGTAGATTGCTTCCGTCAGGAGCGCGCGGGCCATCTCGTTGCGCTCGGCCTCGGAAGGCGGTACCACTTTGGGTCCGGCGCAGGCGGTAAGAAACAGGGCAAGTGCTGCCAACAAAGCGGGAATCACGGATCGGCCAGTGGTGTGCGCGGGTGACCGGGTTGGACGTGTTCGAATCATAAGGAAGACCCCGAAGAAAGCGAGTGAGATGAACGATGATGTTCGGTGCGGTCGGCCAGGGGCAGGCGAATGGTAAAGCAGGTCCCCTCCTCGGGCATCGAGTCCACTTCAATGGTGCCCGAGTGGTGCTCGGTGATGATGAAGTAGGAGACCGACAATCCAAGCCCCGTGCCCTGACCGACCTCTTTGGTGGTGAAAAAGGGTTCAAAAATGTGGCGGCGCACATCCTCGGACATGCCCGGCCCGTTGTCCTCAATCTGCAGAACCGCAGCGCCGCGTTCGAGGTAGGCGCGCAGGTGAATGACCGGCGCTGTGCCCTGTGCCTCGTCGCACTCATCACTCTGGAACGCCTGCACGGCATTGCGCAGCAAATTCAGAATCACCTGCTGGATTTCCGCCGCGGAGCCCACCACCGGTGGCAGGTCCGGAGCCAGCTCGGTAATGATGTCCGGGCGCCGATGCCCCTGGCTGCTTTGCAGGTTGAGGGTGTTATCGCTCAACTCCAGCGTGTGTTGGACGATGCGCACCAGGTCGAACTGCTCATGAGCCCGGTTATTGCCGCGGGAGAACTCCAGCATGTTGCTGACAATGTGCATGGATCGCTCGCCGGCCTCGCGGATATCCTCCAGAAAGTGGAATACCCGGCGCTTGTTCAGATACTGGTGAAGCTGTTCCAGCTCGACCCCCAGCTCCCGGGCCACTTTGTGGTTCTGCTGAAGCTCAAGCGAGGTGCGCCGCTGAATGTTCTGTACGCCGTGCAGTACGGTGCTCAGGGGGTTGTTGATTTCGTGCGCCATACCAGCGGCCAGCTCGCCAAGCGACATCATTTTTTCGTTCTGGATCATCATGTTTTCAATGCGCACGCGCATGGTGATGTCATCCAGCCGGATGACCGCTCCGATCGCCTGAACCGCGATCAGCGGGTAGATGCTCAGGTCCGTATAGCGCGCGTTGCTGCCCTGGCCCTCCTGAATGTTTTCATTCACGAAGGGCACGCCGCTTTCGATGGTGCGGGTGATCGTTTCCATGGAAATGGGCAGGGCAGGGTACACCTCGGTCAGTGGTCGCCCCAGCGCCTGCTCCGGATTCAGGCCGGTTTCCAGTTCCGCCGCGCTGTTCCAGTGGGTCACGGTTCCGTCAGGGGTGACACCGATCAGCACCGACGGCATCGCATTGATGATGCTGTGGAGGTAGTCCTGGGTTTCCCGCAACAGAATCTCGGTGGCCTGGTGGTGGGCGACTTCGTCCTGCAACTGTTGATTGGTCTGATTCAGGCTCTCGGTGCGCTCAGCGATGCGGGCCTCAAGCTCCACCTTGTTCTGGCGCAGGGCATTGCGCGCCCGCTTGTTGTTCAGCCGGCTGCGCTGCAGCCCGATGATCAGCAGCGTCTGAAACACCAGCAGCAACCCGATCACCGCCCACAACAGCGCGGCCGGCCACGCGGCCTCCTCCTGAGCCCAGACCGCTGGCGACCAGACCAGCCACAGACCCAGCCAGAGGAATCGAAAACCGTGTTTCAGCTGGCACGCGTTCAAAGGCGATATCACTCAAGTTGTTATCGGTGGTGACAAACAAGCATTCTAACCCCCCAACGACCTAACTTCTAACGAACTGCATCAAAATTCGGCGCCAAATCTTGAACGGGGAATACATCGCTGGGGAAAGGCGGTTTATAAGGGGCTGGAAAAGGCCAATCGCGGGCCGCAAAATGATCAAAAAATGCCCAACAATCAATATCTTGGCTTTTTTATCAATAATTCCCCAAAAGTGTTTGACACCGGTTCGGATTTCGGTAGAATGCGCAGCCCATGGCGAGGGTGGTTAGCTCAGTTGGTAGAGCGGCGCCCTTACAAGGCGTAGGTCACAGGTTCGACTCCTGTA
>NZ_DFTP01000035.1:3472-7082 GCF_002381585.1 Marinimicrobium sp. UBA4209 | reverse complement strand
AGACTCTCTGAGGCATGGATGCCGATGAGAAGCCCCCATGGACGGGTTCACGGCGGGTTTCCAAACGGTACTCCCCTCGCTGGGCCGGACGTGATGCATCGAAATAGCTAATAAACCAACTCAAACCACCTTTTATCCTGCCAGCACTTGGCCTTTCGGCTCATTTCAGGCACAATTCACGCCTATTTTTGGCCCTGCGGGGCAATCATTCAGACTTACCCTGTGCACGATGTCTGAAGTTCGACGACAATGCACTCACAGAAAGCTGAGGAAACGGCCGAATGGCGAAAGAAGACAATATTGAATTTGAAGGTGAAGTAGTCGACACCCTGCCCAATACCACTTTCCGCGTAAAGCTGGAAAACGGGCACGTGGTGACCGCGCACATCTCCGGCAAGATGCGTAAAAACTATATCCGCATCCTCACCGGCGACAAGGTCAAGGTCGAAATGACCCCCTACGACCTCACCAAAGGTCGCATCACCTACCGCTCCCGCTAAGCACCCCTTCGGCGCCCTGCCCGCCCGGCGCCGGACAGCCTGGTTACCGACAAAAAACCCGCGCCTCCTGACGGTGGCGCGGGTTTCGTTATGCCTGTGGAAAAGTGAGTCGGTCAGGCCTTGCCATCTACCCTGATCGCCAGCTCATCCTTGTCCGGATCCACGCCCACATACACAGAGCCGCCATTTTCGGCCAGTTCTCCGAAAAGCACCGCTTCCGCCAGGGGCTTCTTGACCTTCTCCTGGATCAGACGAGCCATGGGTCGGGCGCCCATTTTTTCATCATAACCGTGCTCGGCCAGCCACTGACGAGCCTCGTCGGTCACCTCGAGGGTGACCTTCTTGTCGTCCAACTGGGACTGCAGTTCCACCAGGAACTTGTCCACCACGGTCTTGATGACGTCCATACTCAGGGCGCCGAACTGCACGACCGCATCCAGCCGGTTGCGGAACTCGGGGGTAAAGGACTTTTTGATCGCCTCTTTACCATCGGTGGTGTGATCCTGATGGGTGAAGCCGATGGACGGCCGACTCATGTCCTCCGCGCCCGCATTGGTGGTCATCACCAGGATGACGTTGCGGAAGTCCGCCTTGCGGCCGTTGTTGTCGGTCAGGGTCCCGTGATCCATTACCTGCAACAGCAGATTGAACACCTCGGGGTGCGCCTTCTCGATCTCATCGAGCAACACCACACTGTGGGGATGCTTGGTTACCGCATCGGTGAGCAGGCCACCCTGATCAAACCCGACATAGCCCGGAGGCGCACCGATCAGACGGGACACCGTGTGCCGCTCCATGTACTCGGACATATCGAAACGGATCAACTCCACACCCAGGCACTTGGCCAACTGCCGGGTCACCTCGGTCTTACCGACACCGGTGGGACCGGCGAACAGGAAGGAACCGATGGGTTTCTCAGCGGAGCCCAGGCCGGCGCGCGACAGCTTGATCGCGGTCGACAGGGTGTCGATGGCCTCGTCCTGTCCGAAGACGGTCATCTTCAGGTTGTCATCCAGCTTGCGCAATTGCTCCTTGTCCGAAGAGGACACGCTCTTCGGGGGAATGCGCGCAATCTTGGCAACCACCGCCTCGATATCGGACACACCGACGGTTTTCTTGCGCTTGCTCGGCGGCTGCAACTGCTGGTAGGCCCCGGCCTCGTCAATCACGTCGATCGCCTTGTCGGGCAGGAAGCGTTCATTGATGTAACGCTCGGACAGCTCCGCCGCCGTGCGCAGTGCCGGGTCGGTGTAGCGAAGTCCATGGTGCTTCTCAAAGCGGCTCTTGAGCCCTTTCAGGATCTGATAGGTCTCGTCCACCGTGGGTTCTTTGACGTCCACCTTCTGGAAGCGCCGGGACAGGGCCCGGTCCTTCTCAAACACGCCCCGGTATTCCTGATAGGTAGTGGACCCCATGCAGCGCAATTCGCCGGAGGACAGCAGAGGCTTGAGCAGGTTGGAGGCGTCCATGACACCGCCGGAGGCCGCCCCCGCACCGATGATGGTATGAATTTCGTCGATGAACAGAATCGCATTCTTCTGCTTTTTCAGCTCACCGAGCAGCCCTTTGAAGCGCTTTTCAAAGTCACCACGGTATTTGGTGCCTGCGAGCAGCGCTCCCATATCCAGGGAATAGACCACGCTGTCCGCCAGCGCTTCGGGCACATTGCCGTCCACCACGCGCTTCGCCAGCCCTTCGGCAATGGCGGTTTTACCCACCCCGGACTCGCCCACCAGCAGCGGGTTGTTCTTGCGCCGACGGGAGAGAATCTGGCTGACCCGCTCCACCTCGTACTCGCGCCCCACCAGGGGATCAATACGCCCCTGCATGGCCTGCTCGTTCAGGTTGGCCGCAAAACTCTCCAGCGGGCTCTGGCTGGGCGACTCACCGCCGATGGCATCATCGTCGTGCTGCTCCTGGGCGGAGTCGTTGCCGTGATCGGACTGTCCGGCCACCTTATGAATGCCGTGGGTGATGTAGTTGACCACATCAATGCGGGCAATACTCTGCTGCTTCAGGTAGTAGACCGCCTGACTTTCCTGCTCACTGAAGATGGCCACCAGCACATTGGCCCCGGTCACCTCCTGCTTTCCCGAGGACTGAACGTGGAATACCGCGCGCTGCAGTACCCGTTGGAAGCCCAGTGTCGGTTGGGTTTCCCGCTCGGTGTCGTCTTCCGGAATCAGAGGCGTGGTGGAGTCGACAAATTCGATCAACTCCTTGCGCAACTGGCCCAGGTCCGCACCGCAGGCACGCAGGACATTCGCCGCCGATTCATTGTCGATCAACGCCAGCAACAGGTGCTCAACGGTCATGAATTCATGCCGCTTTGAGCGCGCGCCCTTGAACGCCAGGTTCAGGGTAATTTCGAGATCTTTACTTAGCATCGCTGATAACCTCTACTGCAGAGTCACCGGTCGTCGTCTTCCACTGCTTCGATTTCACACAACAGCGGATGTTCATTGTCCTTGGCAAATTGATTGACCTGGGCCGCCTTGGTCTCGGCAATATCCCGAGTATAGACACCACATACGGCTTTACCTTGGGTATGTACTTTGATCATGACCTGGGTTGCCTTCTCCCGGTTCATGGAAAAAAAGATTTCCAGCGTCTCCACCACAAAATCCATGGGTGTGTAGTCATCGTTGAACATGACCACCTTGTACATTGGCGGGCGGCGCAGCTTGGGCTTGTCCTCCTGCACCGCCACATTGCCGTCCCCTTCGGCCGCATCCGGCTCTTTGGCCAGCATTGGCTCTTTACTTAAGGTTAGATGATAGATCGCCATTTTTCCCATCAGTACCGAAAAAGGTTGCGTAAAAATGTGTAATCCAGCCGGGCTGCCCGACCGGGATATACGCTTCATTGTACCGGAACGATGCCCCGGTCACCTACCACCTTCCCGGGCCGCACACTTGACACGGGAAGGAAACTTCGCTAAAACGAGTGACGTTGGTCAAAAAAGCAACAAAGTGACGGGCTAGTTAAGCACTTTGAGCAATAAACCAACACACTCTAATAACGATTAACGATGAGGTCTGTGTGCCTCTCCGCAACAGAAGGATACCCCCCATGCCTACAGGTACCGTCAAGTGGTTCAATAACGCCAA
>NZ_DFTP01000035.1:361-3435 GCF_002381585.1 Marinimicrobium sp. UBA4209 | reverse complement strand
CGTCCAGGCCCGCTTCCGCCTGCCGGACGAAGGTGGCGAAGATCTGTTCGCGCACTATTCGGCCATCCAGATGGAGGGTTATAAAACCCTTAAGGCGGGTCAACTGGTCGCGTTCGATATCACCAAAGGTGATAAAGGCTACCACGCCACCAACATCATTTCTTCCGATGCCCATCAGGCCGACGAGCGCGCCGCCGCCAACAATGGCGCCGGAGAGCGACGGGACTTCGATTCCGCCCCCGGCAAGCCGGCCGCCGTCACGACTCACTGACCGAGTCGCCACGCACCGATCCTGATCCGATCTGAAACAAAAACCCCCGGCGCCCTGATGGACCCCGGGGGTTTTTCGCACCATCAAGCACCCTTCCCTGTGCTGTATATGGCGTCGATCAGGCGTTTTTCAAGGCATCCAGCGCGGCATTGAGCGTTGCGCTCGGGCGCATGACGTCAGACACCTTGCGGGTGACCGGACGGTAGTAGCCACCGATGTCCACCGGCTTGCCCTGCACGCCGTTCAGCTCGGCCACGATCTTGTCTTCCTCGGCCCTCAGGGTTTTCGCCAGCTCGGTGAAACGCTGCTTGAGCTCAGCATCGTCAGACTGAGCCGCCAGTGCTTCTGCCCAGTACAGCGCCAGGTAGAAGTGACTGCCCCGGTTGTCCAGCTCGCCGGTTTTGCGCGAGGGTGACTTGTTGTTTTCCAGGAAGTCCGCATTGGCCTTGTCCAGAGCATCGGCCAGCACCTTCGCCTTGGCATTGCCGGTGACCTTGCCGAAGTGACGCAGTGATTCCACCATCGCCAGGAATTCACCCAGGGAATCCCAACGCAGGTGATTCTCCTCCAGCAACTGCTGAACATGCTTGGGGGCCGAGCCGCCGGCACCGGTCTCAAACAGGCCGCCGCCATTCATCAGCGGCACAATGGAGAGCATCTTCGCACTGGTGCCCAGCTCCATGATCGGGAACAGGTCCGTCAGGTAATCGCGCAGCACGTTACCGGTCACGGAAATGGTGTCCTTGCCCTGACGGATGCGCTCCAGGGAGAAGGTCATGGCATCCACCGGCGCCATGATGTGAATTTCCAGGCCGCTGGTGTCGTGCTCTTTCAGGTACTGCTCCACTTTCTTGGTGACCTGGGCGTCGTGAGCGCGCTTGGAGTCCAGCCAGAACACGGCCGGGGCGCCACTCTCGCGAGCGCGGTTGACCGCCAGCTTGACCCAGTCGCGGATCGGCGCATCTTTGACCTGGCACATGCGGAAGATATCGCCCGCCTCGACGCTCTGCTCGATCAGCACCTGGCCGCTGGCATCCACCACCTGAACCTTGCCGCTGGCCGGCACTTCAAAGGTCTTGTCGTGTGAACCGTACTCTTCGGCCTTCTGGGCCATCAGGCCAACGTTGGACACGCTGCCCATGGTGGTCGGATCGAAAGCGCCATTGGTTTTACAGTCGTCAATCACAGCCTGGTAAATGGTGGCGTAGCAGCGATCCGGGATCACGGCCTTGGCATCGTGGCGAGCATTGTCCGCGCCCCACATCTTGCCGGAATCACGGATCATGGCGGGCATGGAGGCATCGATGATCACATCGCTGGGAACATGCAGGTTGGTGATGCCTTTATCGGAGTTGACCATGGCCAGGCGGGGGCGTTCGTTGTACACCGCTTCCACATCGGCAATGATGGCCTTGCGCTGATCTTCCGGCAGTTGCTCAACACAGGAGTAGAGATCGCCGATACCGTTGTTGGCATCAAAGCCGACCGACTTCAGGGCCGCCTCGTGTTTCTTCAGCGCGTCGGCGTAGAACACTTCCACGGTATGACCAAACAGAATCGGGTCGGAGACCTTCATCATGGTCGCCTTCAGGTGCAGCGAAAAGAGCACGTCTTTGGCTTTGGCATCGTTGATCTCGGCTTCCAGGAAGTCCCGCAACGCCTGCTTGCTCATGACCGCCGCGTCAATGATCTCGCCGTCGAGCAGCGCGGTTTTCTCTTTCAGGATCTGAGTGTCGCCCGCATCGGTGACCAGCTGAATTTTTACGTCGGTGGCTTTCTCCACCAGCACGGACTGCTCGCTGCCGTAAAAATCGCCGTGGGACATGTGAGACACGTGAGACTTGGAGTCGGCGGACCAGGCACCCATCTTGTGCGGGTTCTTGCGCGCATACTGCTTGACCGAGGCCGGAGCACGACGATCGGAGTTGCCTTCGCGCAGGACCGGGTTAACGGCACTGCCTTTCACCTTGTCGTATTTGGCTTTGACCGCTTTCTCTTCATCGGTCTTGGGCTCATCCGGGTAGTCCGGCAGGTCGTAGCCCTGCTTCTGCAGCTCTTTGATGGCCGCCTTCAACTGGGGAATGGACGCACTGATATTGGGCAGTTTGACGATGTTGGCTTCCGGCGTTTTGGCCAGCTCGCCCAGCTCAGCCAGATCATCGGCGATGCGCTGTTCTTCGCTCAGACGCTCGGGAAACTGGGAGATGATCCGTCCGGACAGGGAGATGTCACGGGTCTCAATCGCGACGCCGCAGGGTTCGGCAAAGGCGCGAACGATGGGCAGCAGAGAGTAGGTCGCCAGCGCGGGCGCCTCGTCAGTTTCCGTGTAGATGATTTTGGATTCGGTCATGATAAGCTGTCACTCCATCTTGTCTGGGGGTGTGCCGGTGTTTTGATCGCGCGCATTATACCAGTAATGACCACGCCCGGCATGAAACGAGGTTATCTGTGGCACGTCTGTTGTTGTTCAATAAGCCCTATGGGGTACTCACCCAGTTCACCGATGCCCAGGGCCGGGACACTCTGGCCCGTTACATTGATGTCCCCGGTGTCTACCCGGCCGGCCGCTTGGACCGCGACTCCGAGGGCCTGCTGTTGCTCACCGATGATGGCCAGGTACAGCACCAGATCGCCCACCCGCTGCACAAGCTGCCCAAGGTGTATTGGGTGCAGGTGGAGGGCGCGCCCGACAAGTCGGCTCTGCAGGCGTTGCGTGAGGGTGTCACGCTCAACGACGGCCGGACTCGCCCGGCCAAGGTAAAAGTGATTCCCGAACCGCCCCTCTGGCCCCGGAACCCGCCGG
>NZ_DFTP01000035.1:0-324 GCF_002381585.1 Marinimicrobium sp. UBA4209 | reverse complement strand
GGAACCCGCCGGTGCGGGAGCGCAAATCCGTTCCCACCACCTGGCTGGAGCTGACCATCACCGAGGGCCGTAACCGTCAGGTCCGCCGGATGACGGCGGCAGTCGGCCACCCCACCCTGCGCCTGGTCCGCGCCCGGATCGGCACCTGGTCCCTGGATCAGTTGCAACCCGGCCAGTACCGGACGGAAAAACTTCATCTGCCCAAAGCGCCGGCCAAGCCTTCATTGCGTAAGCGTTGAGTTGCTGCTCTCGGCGGAACCTTACCAAGCACTTCGCATTGTGGCGCTGCGGGGTATACCGTTTGGAGACTCTCTGAGGCATGGA
>NZ_DFTP01000004.1:118474-120586 GCF_002381585.1 Marinimicrobium sp. UBA4209 | reverse complement strand
GTAGGGCGGATAAGCGCGAAGCGCGCATCCGCCGTAACCCACCCCATCACATCATCCGATCACCATAATCCGACACCGGCTTCTTCGGCCGCGCATTGTTCAGGCTAGAGGGAATTTCACTGATGTGCCCACCCCGGGCCAGAAAGGCCTCCACCTGGCGAGCCAACTCATCGCGCAGCCGCTGGCGGGCGGCCACACTGAAGTCCTCATGGGCTTCCGATTTAGCGGAATACGACAGCTCAACTTCAGACTCATCCAGCGCCTCATCGTCGGCACTGTCTTCATCCTCGAGCACATCATCCACATCGTTGTCGTTAAGGGGATATTGACTTGCCATAGTGACACCTCCACCACGCCAGTTGCACGTCAACCCAGGCCATAACGACCGTTTTCGAGTGGCCGATTTTGACCCGTTTTCGCGTAATTTATAGCGCAAGAAAACGACGACGTCATGAGTTTTTGGTGGTGTTTTTAGGCTTTTTTTACCTTAGCAGGGAACCGGGGTAAAATTTTGGTTATTACCGGCGGGTGTCCTCAGATCGTTCCGACACATCGACACCGTTGAAACCGGCGTATAGTCCCACAGACCACCCTATGGAGCGCGCCCCTGGCGCACCTTCGACCACTAACGGAAGCAGTTATGAACGTTCGGTTACTGAGTAAACACTTCCCCCAATTGGCTGAGCTGCCCGAAAAAGAGCAGGCGGCGATTCTGCAGCAGGCCCACGAGCGCGCCTATGCGCCCGAGAGAAAACTGACCCACTGGCGGGGCAACATCATCAGCCTGGTGTGGATCTGCGCGGTATCGCTGTTTATCGCGCTGGTGGCGGGACCGGCGCTAGGGCTGGGACGGCCGGTGACCGGGGGGATCATCATGATGGTGGTTCTGCCCATCTTCATGGTGCTGCGCCACCGGCAGTATGTGGCTCAACTGAGGCCCGAAGTGGATGCCATCCTGGCGCGAACCCGGGACTGAGCGGTTCGCTCCCCATAAAACAAAACCGGCGCCCTGAGGCGCCGGTTTTGGGTGGTACTGGAGCAATCGGGATCAGATCGCGTCCGGGCCGGTTTCGCCGGTACGGATACGGATGATTTCCTCCAGCGGCGTGATAAAGATCTTACCGTCGCCGATTTTGCCAGTCTGGGCGGCCTTGGTAATGGCTTCCACCGCCTGTTCGACCAGAGAGTCGTCAACAGCCAGCTCTACCTTTACCTTGGGCAGGAAGTCCACCACATACTCGGCACCCCGATACAGCTCGGTGTGACCTTTCTGGCGGCCAAAACCTTTGACCTCGGTGACCGTCATGCCCTGAACGCCTACTTCGGACAGTGCGGTGCGCACGTCGTCCAATTTGAACGGTTTTACTACAGCAGTGATCAGTTTCATTGTGAGTTCCTTACTTAAACGACTTTAAAGTGACGGTGTTGAAATGCCCTATGCCTCTAAGATACACGTTACAGCGGTTTGGGTCATCTCCCGCCACTCAAAAGCAAGTGGCTTGAACGCCGGAGGTGCAGAGCACCCCCGGCCGGTCTTTACTTGTTGCTGACAAATTCCGGATAGGCTTCCATACCACATTCGGACAGGTCCACACCTTCGTATTCCTCGTCCTCGGAAACCCGCAGGCCAATCACCGCCTTGAGAACACCCCAGACGATCAGGCTGGTCACGAATACCCAGACGAAGATGGTCAGTGCACCGATAATCTGTCCCAGGAAGCTGACGTCGCTGTTGGTGAAAGGTACCGCCAGCAGACCCCACAGGCCGACCACACCGTGTACGGAGATGGCACCGACCGGATCGTCGATCTTCAGCTTGTCCAGGCCCACGATGGAGAAGACCACAATGATACCGCCGATGGCACCGATGATGCTGGCGCCCAGAGCGCTCGGGGTAGAAGGCTCAGCGGTGATCGCTACCAGACCGGCCAGAGCACCGTTCAGCGCCATGGTCAGGTCAGCCTTGCCGAACAGGATGCGGCCCAGGATCAACGCAGCCACCAGACCAGCTGCTGCCGCGGCGTTGGTGTTCAGGAACACCATGGCAACGGAGTTGGCGTTGGCAATATCGCCCAGTTTCAGCACAGAACCACCGTTGAAGCCGAACCAGCC
>NZ_DFTP01000004.1:93033-118445 GCF_002381585.1 Marinimicrobium sp. UBA4209 | reverse complement strand
AACCAGCCCATCCACAGGATGAACATACCCAGGGTAGCCAGCGGCAGGTTGGCACCGGGAATGGCGCGCACTTCACCGTTGGGGCCGTACTTGCCTTTACGGGCGCCCAGCAGGATTACACCGGCCAGAGCCGCAGCCGCACCGGCCATGTGGACAATACCGGAACCGGCGAAGTCAGAGAAACCCAGGTCGCCCAGGTTATACATGCCAAAGACGTCGGCACCGTTCCAGGTCCAGGAACCTTCCATCGGGTAGATGAAACCGGTCATGACAACGGCGAAAGCCAGGAAGGCCCACAGCTTCATGCGCTCAGCAACTGCACCCGAGACGATGGACATGGCGGTAGCCACGAACACGACCTGGAAGAAGAAGTCAGAAGCGCCGGAATAGATGGAACCACCGGTGAAGTCACCACGTTCGGAGAACTCACCCAGGGTAGAGGCGACATCCACGTTCTGGATACCGGAGAGGAAAATTCCCCCGTCGTACATAATGGCGTAACCACACACCAGATACATGATGCATGAGATGGCGAACAGAGAGACGTTTTTGGTCAGAATCTCTGTGGTGTTTTTAGCACGGACCAGACCCGCCTCCAGCATCGAGAAGCCCGCGGCCATCCACATGACCAGTGCCCCACATACTAGAAAGTAAAACGTGTCGATCGCATACTGCAAATGAAAAATATTTTCTTCCATTGCACTTTCCCCGTCTTTATGGATTGTGAGTTGAAAAAAACAGCTGATATTGCCGGCCTGACCCCGGACAGTGCATAGAGCAGGCCAACAAGATAAAAAACTTATTATTCAAAGACTTAGGGAATAATTACGATTGGGAGTCGCGCGCCAACCAGCCACTTCGCACCAACATGGCGCATGCACCGCCCCGGTGCGCACCAACTTTGCACCAAACTGGAACTGGCACCGCTTTCCGCTTTAGAATGGCACCTGCTGTGCCAGACAGGCACTGTGATATGCTCAAGGAATAAAGAAGGCAGGAATCTGATTCTGATGGAATACGACAACGTTACCTTTATGGCGTACCTGAGCGCTGCCGTCGTCGCCGCGCTGCTGACGTTGACGTACATCTATCAGTTCTTCAAAGAACAGAAGACAGCCATATTCGCCCCCGCGGCGGCAGTACACACCCTGAACCTGCTGGTCATCGTCGCCGGCATCAATCAACCCTGGCCGGCCACCCACTGGACGTTTTTCTTCGAGTGTCTGCACTACAACATCTGGACGCTCTCGGTCTACCTGACCCTGAAAGCCAGCGCCTCTAACAGCGCCCTGCCCCGAAGCCTCAAAATTCTGTTTCTGATCGGCTGGCCGGTGACCCTGTTCGCCCTGATCGCGTCCGTCACCCAGCTGGAAATGATCTTTTCATTGGAGGCATGGCTGACCCTGTCCCTGGCGGTGATCGGGCTGGTGAGTGTCGAGCAGCTATTCCGCTATGCCGCCGGCAATGACCGGCAGATCAAACTGTTGTGCATGAACCTGGCCGCGCTGTTTCTGTACGACATCTATCTGTTCACCCACGCTCTGATTTTCCAGCAGATTGATCCGCTGCTGTGGCAATCCCGGGCCGCCGTTTCCATTGCCACCTGTCTGTTTATGGCCCTCGGCGGCCTGCTGCTGCTCCAGCGCAACGACCGCCCCGCCAACTTTACGCTTTCACGGCCTATCGCCTTCTACACCACCTCCCTGATTGCCGTGGGTGTACTGATCACCATCCTCGCCCTGGGCGGCTACTACGTACGCCTGTATGGCGGCAACTGGGGTACCGTCATCTACAGCCTGGTGTTAATCGGTGCGGTGTTGCTGATCAGCACCATATTCATCTCCACCACCATCCGGTCCCGGTTGTCGGTGTTGATCAACAAACACCTGTTCCGGCACAAATACGATTACCGCAGTGAATGGTTGCGCCTGATCAACTATCTGGCTCAGCCGGCGGAAACCAGCGAAGCCAATGAACGGGCTTTCTTTGCGGTGGCCTCGGTGACCAAAACCCCGGGCGGCGCCATCTGGATTCGCAAGCAGGGCTTTTATGAACCGGTCTACCAAAGTGGCCTGCCCAGCTACATTGACCTTCAGGAAGAGCCGGTGGACAGCCCTTTCTGTCAGACTTTTTTACAATCCGAGTGGGTTTTCTTTCCCGAAAGTGGCGACAACCTTGCCCTGAGTCAATACAACGAATACCTGCCACCCTGGGTGCACAACATTCCCGATCTGTGGCTGCTGTTCCCCTTTATTGTCGGTGACGAACTCATCGGTTTTATGGCCTTGACCAAGCCTGTGGCGGACGCCTCCCTGACCTGGGAAGACCTGGACCTGCTGAAAACCATGGGACGCCAGCTGGCCAGTTACCTCAAACGGCACCAGCAGGCCGAACAGCTCGCCGAGGGACGCCAGTTTGACACCTATAACAAGCTCGTGGCTTTCATCATTCACGACCTGAACAACCTGATTGCCCAGCAGGCACTGGTGGTACGAAACGCGGAAAAACACAAGGACAAACCCGAGTTCATCGACGACGCCATTCATACCATCAGCAACTCCGTCGATCGGATGAACAACCTACTCAAAAAGCTGCGTACCGACGGTAAAGACCTGGTCACCCGCCTGTCGATTAACGACATTGTAAAAAAAGCCGTCGCCGAATGTTGGCGACAAAAACCCATGCTGACGGCTGAAATCAGCGACGATATAAGGTACATTGAGGCGGACGAAGTGCGCTTGGTCATGACCTTTACCCACTTCATCAAAAACGCCCTTGAAGCGACACCGGACGACGGCCGGGTTCACGTCACCCTCCGGTGCGATGATTACGAAGCGGTGATAGCCATTGAGGATACCGGTAGTGGTATGGACTGGGATTTCATTCACAACCGCCTGTTCAAGCCGTTCGAAACCACCAAGTCCGGCAAGGGTATGGGGATTGGCGTCTACCTGTCCCGCGAGTATATTAATGAATTGAGCGGCACACTGAATGTGATCAGCGCCGTCGGCGAGGGAACCACCGTGACTGTCACCTTACCGGTCACGCAAGAGTAAAACGAACATGGCCGGTTCGGTGCCCACCGCCGGGAGCGGCCCCACGGAGTGAACACACCTCCGCAAAAAGGCTAAGGCATTATGAGTAAGAACAACAAGCACACCCTGCTGATTATCGAGGACGACCGAGGTCTTCAGAGCCAGCTGCGTTGGCATTTCGAGGATTACGAAACGGTATTTGCCGAGAACCGGCAGGATGCCATCGCCGCCCTCCGGTTGCACGAGTCACCCGTGGTCATTCAGGACCTCGGCCTGCCTCCCGACCAGGACGGTGTGGACGAAGGCTTCAAGTGCATTCAGGACATTCTGCGCATGTCCCCCACCACCAAGATTATCGTCATGACCGGGAAAACCGATCACGACAACGCCATCCGCGCAGTGGCGATGGGCGCCTACGACTACTACGAAAAGCCGGTGGACCCGCAGACGCTGGACCTGATCGTCCAGCGCGCCTTCAACATCTTTGAGCTGGAAGAGGAAAACCGCCGCCTCGCCCGCCTTCACCAGACCCCACTGGAAGGCCTGGTCACCAATGACCCCCAGATGCTCAAAATCTGCCGCATGCTGGAAAAGGTTTCCCCCACCAACGTCACCTGCACCCTGCTGGGTGAAAGCGGCACCGGCAAGGAAATCATGGCCCGCTCCATTCATCAGCTGAGCCCCCGGCGCAATAATCGCTTTATCGCCATAAACTGCGCCGCCGTGCCGGAAAACCTGATAGAGAGCGAACTGTTCGGCCACGAAAAAGGCGCCTTCACCGGCGCCGGCAAACAGAGCCTGGGCAAAGTGGAAACCGCCCACGAAGGCACGCTGTTTCTGGACGAGATCGGCGACATGCCCCTCAACCTGCAGTCCAAGCTATTACGCTTCCTGCAGGAGCGCGTGATCGAGCGCGTCGGCGGACGCGAAGAAATTCCGGTGGATGTAAGGGTGATTTGCGCGACCAACAAAAACCTGCAGGAAATGGTGAAAGAGGGCACCTTCCGGGAAGACCTCTACTACCGCATCTGCGAAATGACCGTAGAGATTCCCCCGCTCAGAGCCAGACAAGGCGACAAAGTCCTGTTGGCACGCCACTTTATGCTCAAGTTCGCCAAAGAGCACGACCAGAAAATCAAAGGCTTCACCCCTGACGCCATTCAGTCGATTGAGTGTTACGGCTGGCCCGGAAACATCCGGGAAATGGAAAACAAAATCAAGCGCTCCGTGATCATGGCCGACGGCAAACACATCACCCGCGATGACCTGGGCCTGGTGACCGACGGCGAAGATCTTTCACTGAACCTGCGCCAGGTGCGCCAGGAAGCAGAACGCCACGCCATCCTCCGAGCGGTCGCCATGACCGACAACAATATATCGGCGGCGGCCAAGCTGCTCGGCATTACCCGACCGACGTTTTATGACTTGATCAAGAAGCATGACATTCCGTTGGGGAGTCAGGTTACAACATCACCTACAAATTAGCTAGAACTGTCAAATCACTTGAAGCTCAATACAGTGTGACAGTAGCCCGAAAATAGGCTCAACAACTACCATGGAAAAAATAGGCGGCTGCGCACCCCAGCGAAATGATTGCATTGACCTTCTTCGATTTGTCGGACTGACAATGATCGTTCTAGCTCATTGTGGTCCTCCTTGGTACCTCTTTCAAGCGCGAAACTTCGATGTTCCGCTCATGGTCTTAATCTCTGGGATAACGTACGCTGCTTTTCACCGGAGGGAAGCTTATCTCGAATATATCTGGAAGCGAGTGAAACGTCTAATATTCCCTGTTTGGATATTCTTGACTGCTCTGTTCTCAGCATGCGCTCTACTAGACTTCCCTAGACCACTCCCTGACATGGGCACAATAGCGTCCAGCTATTTCCTGATGTCAGGCATAGGTTACGTATGGATCATTAGGGTTTTTATATTGGTTGCGCTAGTCGCCCCGACTATTATTTTTATTAATACAAAAATTAAGTCAAATTTCGCTTACTTGACTTCTTTATTAACGCTATACGTACTATACGAACTAGCTGTATATCTGACAGGGACTACAGGAACCTCTGCTCTAGATTTCTTCAGAAATGAGATTATTTTTTATATGGTTCCTTACGCTGTCATCTTCGCACTTGGCGTACGAATACAAGCATTATCTGTTTTATCGCTCATCAGCATAGCAATACTATTGTTTATTTATTTCTCAATTCATGCAGGATATTTATATATAAACACTGGGGACTTCATACAAACTCAGACGGACAAATACCCCCCAACAGCCTACTACCTTTCATACGCAGTGGGAGTCTCTACCATGCTCTGGCTGCTGGCTCCAATTTTCACATGGATCGCAGATCGCACCAAGATGAAAGAGTTAGTTTCCTTTATTTCTAGAAACAGTATCTGGTTTTACCTGTGGCATATAATCTTCGTGATGACGGTTTCCCTACCTTTCTATTTAAAGTTTCCGTTGGTTTTCGTTTCATCGGGCCTTATTACGTGGGCTCATGTATCGCTCGTAGAAAACCATCTTATTCACCGAATAAAGAATCCGGCTTTGAAGAGAAATGCTCTAAAGGTACTTACAGGGTAAGAAATAAACTTTATGAACCCCCAATCATCGAAAGCGACATCCCATGAAAAAATCAAAAGCCCCCGACTTACAGTCCTGTGCGTTATGGATTCATGACCTGGAAAGGTGTTATTGCAAACATTTTGACAGAAAAACATTTAGATCTCCCGATAATGTAACTATTAACAAATAATGACAGCTATAGAATGCCAATCCCCCTCTTCGGTATTCCGCACTAATGCTTGGGCACAGGCTTGGCTAGACACTTGGGGAAAGTACATAGCGACGGATCTGATTGATCTAGGCGGACGCAATCACGCTTTGGAAATGCTGTATAGGACTAAGCATCATTTCAAAAGAACTATACCCTCAAGGACACTTTGTCTTGTCGGCATCGGATGTGGACCTTTGAGCACCCCTCGATCAGAGTATAATGATGTATCACACCTAGTACAGATAGCGGGCGGTGTTGGCGCTTTAGCAGCCGAGCTTAATAAGCTCTCATGGGACCAACTCTACCTTCCTGACATCGAGAAGCTATCGGATAGTGAGCGGGAAATCGCAACACTTTCCGAGTCTCAGCAATGGGGGAGATATACTTCGAAATCCGAAAACAGCTATTCCATCGATAACTTGGATTTCGAAAAGTACCTGACATATCTAAGCACTAGTACGAGGTTATCATTTTTCAATAGAAGATCAAGACTGCATGAACAAGGGAGAATAGAACGTTTTAGGTATGCACTGAAGGATATCAACACTTTCTTTTCTCTATTGAACCACTTTCATATTCAACGATGGGGTCGTCCGTGCTACTCATACAACTCGATGAAGTTTCTAGAAAATTTTTCAGAACGGCTCGATAGCCAAGGCGGAGAAACGATTTTCGAGGTTATAAACGTCAATGGAGAACCAGTCTCTACATTATTTGACGTCATATGGGACAAGAGGCGCTACAATTTCCAGACTGGCTATGCTCAAGATTACCTCAGAAAAATATCGTTAGGCTCAATCCATCTTGGGTATGCTATTGAAGAATCCCTAAGAGAAAACTTACGCTACGACTTACTCGCTGGTTCCGGGAAAAAAACAGATTATAAGGCCAGCATTAGTACTAATACAACTCCGTTAAATAGCATTATAGCGACCAGAGGGTACTGGAAATTGATTAGAAGCGCACAGGACTACATCAAGTCCTCAAACTCGTTGGCCTTCCTATCAAAAAAGAAAGGTAGAAAAACGTGACCTCAAAATTTAAGCTGATAGCGAGAAGCTCAAGTTTCCGAGTGTTTCAGACAATAGGAACAATCATCATTGGCTTTCTAATGATGCCCTTCCTGATTAGGACTTTGGGCGAGGACTTATATGGGCTGTGGATTGTAATTGGAAGCGTAGTTGGAACGTATTACCTTCTAGACCTGGGATTCTCGCAAGCTGTAACACGATACGTGACCAAATTTATCCATCAAAATAACCCCGACGGCGCGAATCGCATCATCAACACGGCCTTAGTTATATATTCCGCACTCGGTATAGTTGTATTATTTGCTTCCATGGCTGCTGCACGCTACGGCGCCGAATCTCTTATGGATGGCTCGGAGAATCTTTCGTTAGCTCAAACCATACTAATTTTAACAGGCTTAGCATTTGCACTGGAATTCCCTTCAAAGGCGTTCCCAGGCATCGTCAGCGCTTATATGCGATACGATTTTCTAGCTATAGTAAGATTATGCAAGAGCGTGATAGACGCACTACTAATCTTCTTATTTTTGTCGAACGGATATGGCTTAGTCGCCATGGCATTGATAACATTAGCCACAGGACTGGTCAGTACATCAATCTTTATTTGGTTCACGACTAGCCTTTTTAAGGAGATACGATTTAGCAAATCGCTAATTGACATGTCCACATTTAAAGAAGTTTTCAACTTCAGCAAGTGGGTGTTCTTGTTTGATATAAACACCATGATCAAAGGAAAAATGGACATTTGGTTTATCGCTTTTTTTCATTCAAGCACCGCTGTTACAATTTACTATGTTTCCGTCCGACTTACCGAATACGCATTAACTTTTCTTTCTCAAGCCACAGGAATAACTGGTCCTATATTCACTGAGCATTACGCTAAGGATGAAGTAAAACAACTAAGGCGATCCGTTGTCGCGTTCCTGAAAATTGACATTCTTCTTGGTTCTGTTTTTTTGTCAGGTTTCATACTTCTCGGAGAAGACTTTATTCTCCTGTGGATGGGCGAAAGTTTTGACAGTCGACAAGCCTATATTTGTTTAATTATTCTAGCATTAGGTAGATTTACTGTTTACTTCAGTTCTCCTTTACACAGCTTGCTGATGACTATCAATAAACATAACTTAAGCGCTTGGGTTTCCCTGGGAGAAACGGTGCTAAGTTTGATTTTATGCTGGCTTCTAATTCCGAATTACTCCATTGCAGGTGCCGCTATTGCAATATCTTTTCCTTATCTAATTGGTCGAATAATTATCATTCCCCTCCTTACTGCTCGACAAATGGAGCTACCACTTTTACATTTGGCAATCAGAATTTCAATGTTTACCATACTCACACTTTCGCTACTTTGGGTCTCTGAACAATTCTATTTCTCAACCGCCACCCCCTCATTAGCACTGTTGACAATTTTTGCCCCAATAATTGCAGTTATTCAATTAATTGTTGGTGGAACCCTATTTAACAACGAAGAGCTTCAATGGATCCGCCAAACCCTATCAAATAACATACGCTTTTTCAGAAAATCCGGAATCCCTAAAGATGCCTAAAGCTACCGTTATAATACCTGCTTACAATGCCGAAAATTATATAGAAGAAAGTATTAACTCTATTCTCTCACAAAGCTTTCAGGACTTTGAGATAGTTGTAGTGAACGACGGCTCTACAGACAGAACATCCAACGTCGTCAGATCGATAGATGATTCGAGAATACAGCTAATCGAACAATCTAACAGCGGGGGTCCTTCAAAACCCAGAAATGTCGGTATTGCCGCCAGCAATGGCGAGTATATATTTATGTTTGATTCAGATGACTTGATGCACCGAGAGAAAATTGAACTTTCCATATCGGCTCTTAATTCTGTTCCCTCAGGCGACCTGCTGTTTACGAACTTTAGGTCAATTGACGAAAAGGGCGAAGTTCTTAAAGGAAACTTTCTGAAAGATGGCTATGATAGCTTTTGGAGCCTAATTAACAGTCGATCAAATGTTTCTTTGATTGAAAACGCCGAAATTTTCCCTAGCCTTATTAGGGCTAACTTCATTGGAACATCAAGCGTCGTGATTCGTCGGTCTGCACTTGGGCCCGAAGATCGATTTAATGAACGACTTCGAAATTCTGATGACCGACTATTCTGGATTCACTTCGCGCGTCATCATAATTTCATTTTTCTGAACGAAATACTGCATAGCTATAGAATTCAACCAAACAGCATTAGCAACCAAGGTTTTATTAGACGAGCAGACAGCAAGATTGAGGCGTTAAAAATTGTTTCAACCTACTGCAAAGGTATGCCTACACTAAACCGAATAGCAAGGAGACAGATTGGGAGTGATTACGTATCACTTTCATTCGCCTTACGTGAATCGAGAAAAGAATATGCTTCCTTTAAAATGGCATTAAAAGCCATTCCGTATAACCTAGAGTTGAGAACGTTCAAGAATATCCTAAGTTCAATCAGAGCAATTATAAGGCGATTGCTATTCTAATACCCTTTATAGGATTTAGTGAGATAGAGATTATGGCTAATAGTGACTTCTGCTTTTGTACCCTGGCAATAGGACTCGAGTATAGACTTGCGGCGCTTTTCCTTGCAAACGACATAAAAAACAAGGCCCCAAATACTCCCCTCGTTGTTCTTACAGACGACCACACAACATTCTCTGGTTACAGTAATATTTTGGCTATTCCTTTTAAATCAGACTCAATATTCGGATGTTATCACGACAAACGTTATGTGATTGCACAAGCTCTTCTAAGATTTCAATCATGCTGCTACTTAGACGCAGACTGCAGACTATTTCGGGCACCGCCTATTCAGAGCTTAAGCAAAAGTTTCGACACCATTAGAGCATGGAATGTCATTAGTTTTCTCCCTCGTTTTGAAAAAGAGAAGACGTACGAAGAGGAAAGGGGTGTCCAACGTTTCAATAGTTGCGAAAGACGCTTAACACTTCAAGAACAGGTGGCCAAATCGCTTGGAGTAGACTTAGGGAACACACAATTTTTATCTGAGGTTTGTATGTTTTTCACATTTAGCAAGCGAACATCACAATTCCTATATGACTGGGATCGTATCGCCCGCAAACTACAGCTTAAGGGATATGGCTGGGGAGAGGGTGAGACAATTGGTATCTGTGCTGCAAAACATGAATGGAATGTAACAGAGATGAACTGCTCACATTGGCTGTTCAAGGATAATCTAAGCCCCATCGTATCAGAAGAAGCAAGCGACTTTCATGAGGTTCGAAAAATACTATCTAAACTATCCTCCAAACGAGGAAAACTCCACAAGTTGAGCAATAAAATAGTGGGCATACATCGTTTTTTATCAAAAAGGAATCGTTCACTTATATTCAAGATTAAGGAAAGCGCTTGAGGGGCAATGATTAGCCCCAAAAAGTAACTAGTGCTGACATTAGTCCAGAGAATATTTTTTCAGGCTCGAAATACAATTAATTAGCTAGCTTTATTAGATATTATTTGTGAAGACCTACTTTGGATAATTTAATAGCCCATCAAAACTCAATCTTTTAACGGTGCAATAAAATCAAGGAGTTTGATATTACTTATGACACAAAATTTTTCAATATCGAAGCAAGACAGTATTTTTATCGATCGCCTGAGAGGCGCCTCTATCTTACGGGTGGTTCTAGGACATCTAGGACTAGGATGGCTATTTGTACCGTACACTTCGTATATCGGTATCTTTTTGTCCGTTTTATTTTTTTGCTCCGGATATATTTTCTATCATCTCTACTGCAAGGAGCCTAAAACCTCAACCTTTTTGGTTAATCGTAGCTTAAGCGTTCTGATTCCATTTTACGTACTATACTTAGTTTCCGTATTAATAGCAGCTGCATACCATAGTGACCTCCAACATCTTAATTTCAATCACTTAATGAGAGCACTAGTGTTGGCCCCCAGTCACGAAGAGATGCCATTCCCCCTAGGACAGATATGGTACCTACGTGTTCTTTTGTTCTGCACGCTTGTATGCCCAATCATATTCATAGCGTCCCGGGTTTCAACCTACCTCTTATTACTTGGTGTACTTCCTGGTTTGATTCTAAGCTCTGTGCAAACAATTTATCCTATCCATTCGAATTTCTTCTGGCTGGGACACAATATATTTCAAGAAATAGTCTACGGTGCATACTTCTTTCTCGGTGCCTTTATTTCAACAGCTAATTGGCGTCAGAACAAACTACTCATTTTCGCAATAGCTTGTGCCATTGTGTTAGTTGCTATAATCACGTTCCCACTAACAAATCGCAGCTATGTGCTGGGAGATCACGCCTATGCTCCAGACACCTTTTATTTCTTGCTAGGGATTTTCGGGATCCTCGTAGTTCTATCGCTGGCGCCCTTGTTTGAGTGGTTTTACAACAACTTTAAACCTGTCGACCTGCTATTAAAATACTGTGGAAAACACTCGTATGGTATATATTTAAGTCACTCGTTCTTCATTATTTTCACTGAGATCGCGTTCGGCTGGAAGGGAGTATATTCTCAACCCATGCTAGCATTAGCAAAAATACTGTTCGTAGTCTCCGCATCTATGCTGGCTGCTTACCCTTTGACTTTGGCATCTAAAGCTATTCTTGCAAGACTTAAATCTAACTCTAGGGACTCTAAATTTAGGTTGAATAAACATGTATCTAAATAAGATTACAATTGATGCAGGTTTTGTAATAATTACATAAAATTTACAATTGGCGCTATTGATTCGACGATAACATTCACTATCGGTGACAATAAACGACACAACTTTTAAAAAAATTTACAAGAGAGGTGGGCTACTTTATCTATTATTCCGAGATTTCTTTCACAGCTTTAATGTGGATGCCAACGTAGTTGGTATCCACTTGATTCACGAATAATGCTGAAAGGCTTAAATTTTTAGCTTGCTCGTGGTGGCAGAGGTCTAGCAGGAATATCATCCCAAATTTGAATATCGTCAATTTGCCAGCCATTACACACCCCTGCCCCCTCCGCTTCAATTGATTCAGAAGTATTCTTCCAGAACGAATGCCAAAACTGTATGCTATCTAGTGTAAAACCGTCGAAAATTCTGTGCTTACCATCAGCTTCAAATCTATCCGATTGCATCAATTTATCGTCAATCCACCACATAAGGTACTTGTGGCCCTCTTCATTTTTTCCTATGAAGAAACTTATTTTATGCCACAGCCCGTCAGACCCCCATGACTGATTATTCCGGAGCCAAAGCGATGGCCGACCATACCATTCTTGCCATAAATCATTCCATTTATTGGCCGACAAAGCCCCAACTCCGTCTTTACCTCCATTCATAGTAAAATAGTATGAAGAGGAAGGATCTTCATTCATACGCAAGAAAGCGAATTTTCCGGTAGTTCTTAATGGGTCATCGTTCTCAAAATCTGGCCCCTTCCAAAAACAGGCGTCATGTTTGAACCACCAACTTACGTATATTTTGTCCGTAGTCTCATACCAACCATCCAAGGCTGGAATATCTTTGAAGTTAAGCTTTAGTTGAACAAAGGGCTCGCCTTTCATATTGGTAACAGGATCAATCACTTCAGGATTGAAGTTACCTCTAACACTTTTCTCGCCTTCATGAGGCATATAATCCACTATAGCCTGAGTTAACTCATAACCATGGGTCTCCCACTGAATTTCTGGATTGTCTTCTATCGGAGTTTCGAAACCCTGCCTATACATCAGCTCAGCGCTGTGAGCAACGAATGGCATAAGCAATAGTAATATGAGGGGTGTGCGAGTATTCATATAAAAAATTACCGTTTAGGATTGAACATTTTGATGCGTAGGTCGTCACTCTAACAGCATTAGCTTCAATTCATATATAATCAATAATTACATTAATTCTCAATTTTCTATTTGGCTACTATAGAATCCCTAAAAATGAGGTTTTCCGCGCCACCAGCGCGACTGGTCGACTCGAGGGGCGTGAACTCCGTCTCAATTAAGCGTAAGGCGATTTGCTAAGATTGTGATCAGGTTAACATAAAATTTGTTACTCTAACTTGAGAGCGAAAGTTAAAAGCCCTTTTTACGGAAGAAATATCAACACAATCAATGTATCTGGGTATACGATGTCACAAATAGCCTGCGCTTTTGCCCCAGCCAGAAGGGCTTGTACTCGTTTTTTTAGCATCAGAGCCTAAAATGATTGCATCTGCACTTAATTTACTAAAACACACCCAATTTCCTGTATGGATACTCAGTTTCTATACATTCATTTGGTTTTTGCAGATTGGAAACAGAATTAACATTTTAGGCACTATAAGAATTGAGTTTATCGTAGGTTCGGCGTTAGTGGCATTATCTCTTATAGCTTGGGCAAACCAAAAAAAATGCCAAGATTTTTTCCATCACGGTTTTGTTAGATCTATATACTTTCTTTATATATTTTTCATAGTCTATACCATTTTTTCGTATAATCCCGAGGCCAGTAGCGCTGTATTCGTGGATCGAATACTAAAATTCTCTATGTTCACTCTGTTCATTGGAACATTGGTTAAGAATAAATACGATGTAGCAATTATACTACTAGGCTTTTTTTTAGCTATGGGGAAAATCATTCAAGAGGGCGTCCACGGGATCGTCACAGGCGGAATGATTTGGGAAAACCAGGGTATTCCTCGACTTCACGGCGTTACATTACTATATCGCCATCCAAACAGCCTTTCAGGACTGGCTGTGAGTGCTCTTCCATTCTTCTTATTTTTATATCGCTTTCAAACCAAGGTTCTAAAGTATGTCTTCATTGGATGTATAATAGGCTTACTTGCCATAGTTTTATACACCGGGTCTAGAACTGGTTATGTCGCTACATTAATTTTAGCGACGGCTGTCGTTATGCGCTTAGGGCTGTTCAAGCTCAAGAATATATTGGCCTTAGCAGTGTTAATCCCTGTTATTTTTATGATAATTCCTCAGGATTATAAAAACCGCTTTAACACGATGTTTCAATCCGAAGAAGAAAGAGGAAGCTCCGTAAATAAAAGAATAGAAATTTTAGAAGACGCTTGGGAGATAGCGAAGAAGTACCCTTTGGGAGTAGGTGTTCAAGCCTTTCCGCATATAAGGGAGATTGAGTTTTCGAGAACTCAAGACACTCACAATTTATACCTAGAAATTCTTACTAATTTAGGACCCTTTGGTCTTCTTGCATTTGTAATATTTATTGCAATGCTATTTAAAACTAATCGCCTCTCAAGAGCTATTCACATCAGGAAGAAAAATCATTTCTTGGCAGAAGTTTGTTATATCGTTAACCTTTACGTGTTGTGTAGACTCGCTCTTGGTATGTTTGGGATGGACCTTTATGAAGTCTATTGGTGGTTCGCTGCTGGCTTTACAATAGCTCTCGCAAAGCTTGCTGTTACAGGCTATACCGAAACGCTACCCAAGGCCTAAAGTAAGAATCGAGTCAATAATTAATACTTAACCGACCACAATTAAAGCGATAACCACTACCTTTTTTAAAGGAGAATTCCCTCCCTACTTGGGAAAATATTTATGCCTTAACTGTCGTATGAACGAATCTTTGTATAGGTTCCACGCTATGCCTCGAAGTTTACCGTGAACTTTTATCAAATCCCACTGTATTGGCAAAATGTATTTATACATAGTTGACTCTATTCGCTCTAAAACCGACATGGACGGAAAGATGTCACGTAACCAGTCATTTACCTCTAAATCTAAAACTAGGTGCAAGCGGTCTGTTTCCCCCTCATTACGCACATAGTGTAATTTACTAAAATTCACATAATACAGACGTCCAGGCAACATTTTTATCTTCTCACCACCGACAAAGAACGTGACCCTATCGTTGGTATGAATAGGAATATGTAGACGAACCCGACCGACTGCAATGTTAGCCGCCTCGTGCCTAATGTCCCGGTGCATATTTATCCCGGCTCCGGGCGACAATTTTAATATCCTGACTCTACCTTGGCGGCATTTAAATGCGTCTAGTATCTCTTCAAAGTACGGAAGTTTTTCGACTATCTTTGTACGCTTCATTTTCGTATAGTCATCAGCGCCCCGCTGAGATTCTTCATCCACGGACTCACCATGCAACGACACTAACAAAATGGCTTTCCATTCACGAGATAGCGTTGGATCGTAATGACCCAGCCATTTCTCATCTTTTAGTAAATCATATTCCCGACGCATTCTTTCGACATCTATATGGAAGGGGAGTCGGTCGGTTAGATCTATCCAAGTCTTCATTGTAAAACCCCGTTGTTATTCCTTTATATTCGATATGTCACCCATCTTGATGTTATCTAAATTTTCTCCTGAATCCAGCGTTATTGCTAAACGATTTCTTCCTAAAAACTACCATGGATAAATCAAAAAGTTACTACAGCCTTTTAATTAACAATAATAAGATCTTCCAGAACTTTGTAGTGCCTATCCATTAATCTCTTATTGCGCTCGTCTCGATACTTTAAGTTCGGCGTAGAAACGATAATGGGCTCACCATACCATGAAATACTCTCATTCTCAGATAACGAATCTCCAATTTTCTTCCACGTATTCTGGGTTCCTGAGGTGGAAAATAGCCGATCTTTAACTGAATAGGTAAGTGGACTTTTAAGTAGTTTTTCCACACACCTCCTCAAGTCCTTTCTGTCAGCAGAAAAGATGCAGCCGATCTCCTCAAGCTGTTTGTTGACCCCTCGATTGTCAGACAAGATCACAACCGGTATATTAGATGCCACAGCCTCGTATATACCTCGATTAGCGCCCTCTCTTTCTGAAAGCATCAACGCCACTCGGGATTGAGAGAGAACTTTGAACACGTACTCATGGGGCACGCCTTCGAATATAGAGACTAAAGAATCAGGATAGTATTTATATTGCTCCTTTCGAATAGATCCTGCTGTTCGCCCCTCCCAGCAGTAACCCACTAACGCTATGCGAAGCCCCTTCCCTAATTTGGCAAGCTCTCTAAACAATATTTTATGATTCTTGAGTTTACGCCAGCTAGCAACCATGCAAACATCGAAATTTTTTGTCTCGGACTCGTAGTGATTTCTTAGCATTTCCAAATCTATCCAATCGCCAGCGCCGGCGCGAATTGGAACAATTCTCGAATCTAGTAGCGTTATTAGGTCAAAATCAATCTTGTCCTGAGCCATTACGTATATATTGCTCTGACCTGAGAGTAAAAGCTCCAGCCCCAAGTCGCTATATCCCCAACTACTAGGCTCAACTACTAAAACATATTCACGATATAGCTCGCTTAAATCGAACAGAGCGGCAAACTCTTCGATAGAGTTGTTGTATTGTAGATACAGCACGCCTTTTACGATAGCACCAGTACCATCAGTCTTCGGCGTACTGAGAATCAAGAGATTTCCTTCTCGGTCGTTGTCATCTTCGTTTAAATAGCGAATTCGAACGGCATTTTCAATTCCAAATTTTCTGTACATTTGCCTTATCTTACGCGCCCTGTTTGTTCTCAGAAAGGAATCAAGAATAGGGTTAGATATATCATCACGAGATACTTCCAGAAACCTTGTTCTAACATCGACTAGGAATCTATAAAGAAGGGGCAATGAACCGTTTAAGATAGCACTCTCGTAAAGCTTCTCAAACTTTCCAAGTGATCGACAAAAAGAGTAAGTCCGTCCGATTTTATAACTTACATATGCGTTGGCTAGCAAACATAAACCAATGATAAATCGAAAAACTGGATTTTTCGACAATGCGAGCTTTATGAAATATTTACTATCGCTATTCATTTGATTAAAATCGTTTTAGTAATGCACGGGCAACTCTTTTGTGAGTTGCCAGCCGGAAAGGCGACCAAGCAATAGACTTTGCGATAAGCACGAAAAGCTTCAACGGGTAGCCCTCATAAAGTGAAACATGATATGCATAATTTGCGTATATATCAGATGTAGCTCCGACATATATATTTTTGGGAGCATAACCTGGATGATTTTGCCGGAATTCTTTCAGTATCTCGAGCGCACCTAAATACCTCCCGTCATAGTTCCTCGACATCTGGCCTTGCCACTGTCGGTAATAGTATAATTTCTCTGGAACACCTGATATCTTCCATCTAGTCGAAATTCTTAGCCACAGATCCCAATCAATCCCCATTCTATATCTCTCGTTGAATCCACCTATCTCGCTCAGGCAAGAGCTTCTAACCAAAACTGTGCCGAATGGAATAAAATTACTATAAAGTAATTTCTCTAGCAGATTACCTTCATAAATAGGTACTTCTTCGCTAGAGGCTACCGAACTGCCTTTTTCATCAATTAGAAATGTATCAGAATAGACTACTGCTAGTGACTCATCCGATTTAATTTTCGACAGCTGCTTTTCAAGTTTCTCTTCATGCCAAAGATCGTCCGCGTCGCAGAAACCTATATAAGCTCCCTGCGCTTCTTCTATCCCACGGTTCTTGGCTATTGTTTGCCCTGCATTGTTCTGAGTAATTAGTCTAACTCTACTATCGACTAAGTACTTTTCAATCTTTTCTGCAGTTCTGTCGGTTGATCCATCATTAACAACTATCAGTTCCAAATCGGCGTAAGACTGCTTCAGTACGCTCCCTATCGCCGCACCGACATAATCTTCGGCGTTATAAGCAGCCATAACCACGCTAACCAAATTTTGATTCGCTTTATCTGTCATGATTTTCAACTCGAAATGTATCGTTAACTACTGAACACTTATTCTCTATCACTAAACGTTAAGCTCGATTTTTAATTCACGGACTAAATTACATGTGCTTTCCTGCCGTTGCTTTTTTAACTGCGCAACACCTTCAGCGAGCTGATCCAGGTCCGAGATAGCGTGCAGCACCGATCGACGAACAGATACTGAGTCATTTTCAGTATATATCGCACCTTGGTTGAAGACCTCTCGGTTTATTTTAGTATCCGAAATTACCATGGGCTTTTCAGCGGAAACCGCTTCATAGGCACCACAGACCAAGCAGTTATCTCTGGTAGTTAGATCAACAACGAGGTCCACAGAATTCAAGTATGAATCATATGTTTCCCTGTCTACAAACCCCAAAAGAACGACGTTATTGGGAATCTTTTTCACCTCATCTTCTTTGATGGCTTTTCTATAGTTTCCCGTAATATAAATCGTTGCATCCAAACCTTCGGCGGCTTCCATAACTTCTCGGTAGGGCTCATCTAAGGCCCACGTACAAATGAATAGAAGAGAAGGACTTTCAATATTCAAGATTTCGCCCTTACTTTCAATATTGGGCAATGGATCAGGCATAACAAACGCTTTTCCGCCCTTGTCATGAACCTCAGATGCCAATGCAGCATTGGTAACAATCGTCAGGTCGGCGGAGCCAGCGATCCAATCGGCAACTAGGTTTAGCGCGCGCGAACGCCTCTCCAGCGGGTGCAAACCTGAATTATGACAATCGACAACCGCCTTGAACCCGAAAAAGGGCCTAACCAAGATAGCTATAAACGATAGAACGATAGAAGGATTCTGCACGAAAAGTACTTCAGGCTTATTCTCGCGTAACGCTCCCAGAGTTCGGAGTGAAAGCTCTACATATCGGAACATTCGAGTTCTCTCAGAAATAAATTCATACAGCGGAACGCCTAGCTCTTGGGCCATGCTTTGATTCCTTATCTGTTTTTCCCAAGTAATCCATATAGCTCTAGCTTCTATTCTCAAAATTTATCATCGCTCCTTTGTATAGCTCGTCATATCTCTTCGCCATTACGCGCGAAGTATACTGTTTGAGAAACTCGCTGCGATATAAGCGCATTTGTTCAGCGTGTACATCGACGCTCGCAGACCAAACTTTGCAGATAGAGCCTGAAAGGCTTTGCTTATCTAAGGCACACAGCCCCCCTATTTGATCTACAGATCCTAGCAGAGCCCTATTCCCAGGGATATCGGTTGCGACTATTAGCTTTCTCGAGCGCATCGCCTCCAACAAACTGATAGGCATACCTTCGGTTGTCGAACAGTTAACATAAACATCAATACGCTCCAAAAACCCTAGGACATCGCTGGTGTACGGAAGAATGCGGACGCAGGAACTCAACCCTAACTTTTTAATGAGCACATTTAGTTCACTACGCTGTGGCCCTTCACCATGAATCACTAACTTTGCCTTGGGGAACCTCTTGAGTACATCTGGCATTGCACGAAGTAGCAGCGAAAAATTCTTCTCTTTGGAGAGCCGACCAAGCGCACCAATTGTCAGGGTATCGTTTCCTGCATTTTGGCTTAGAGGCTCATTGGGTACACTTTCTTCCAAATTGATATCTTCAATTCCGTTAGGAACCACATGGACGTTGTGTCTGTTTCCGATAATTCTGATCGTGGCTGTCATAGCTTCACTAACCAAAGCTACCGCATCAATTCTTGCTAGCATCAGTTTGTCCACGAACTGATACAACGTCATTTTGCTTATCAAAGGATGTTTCGTATAACCGTGTAACGTAGAAATCAATGCGAAATTTCGACATCGCTTCGGCAACGCACCTAGAAGAATATTTCCTTTATACCCATGAGAATGCACCACATCGCACCCAAGGTTATTGAGAAATCCTAACATTTCCTTTACGTTTGTAGGTGTGGGAATTGCTGACATTCTCCATCGCTTTACGTCTACATCCGCCAAATGTAGAGCGTGCTCAATCTTCTTTTCCACCTCGCCAATAGTACCGATACTGAACACAAGCACTGAATGACCTAAAACGATCTGTTCTTTTGTCAGCTGTGTCAGCATAGACTCCGCGCCATAGAATCCGCCGCTATCGATGACATGAACGATTCTCAACGATTCATCTCCTTTGGCATGTCCACTCTGCTAATGCCATTGATCATTCGCTGGAAGAGATTAAAACTAGTTGGAGCCGGGTATCTACCCAGCGTCATGAGTCTATCGGAGTTAACACCACATGGATAAGCCATGAGGCCGTACTGATAACCTAGGATTTTTGCGCTTTCAATTACTTGCTCACTAATATCTTGTGGAGCACCATTTGGGTAACAGATGCCCTCCGGAAAAAAACCTAACTCTTTCTCAATTTTCTTGCCAGATCCATAAAGCTCTTTTTCGAGATCGGCTTTGCTCAGAGCGCTAAGTATAGGGTGAGTTATACTATGACTTCCCACGTCCAGCCCCTCGGCTACCATTTCTCTTATTTGAGACCAACTGCACCCAAAGTAGGGTTCGACCGGATAGTCAGGTAGTGGGACATTAAGCTTTTCAGACAGCTTCTCAAGAAATCGTTGCCGCTGTTCTACTCCTAACGAAAGCGCGTAGTCAGCCAATCGGCTCCAAGCGGAATCCGGGAATGCTAGTTCTACCTTTTTGTTGGATCCATCATCTATACGGCAATTATCTTCTTTTGTGTTCTCAACCATATACCGCAGCGCGTCAGGCCAGAGCCAGCAGGTTTGATCGATAAAACCTGTAGTTATGTATAGCGTTGCACTTAACTTATAGCGCTTCAACATCGGCCATGCCAGTTTGTAAAAATCCGCATGACCATCATCAAAGGTTATCGCGACTGCATTGTTATGTATCGTACCGGAGCGGAGTTCATCAACCATTTGCTTCATGCTAATAACATCGAAGTTTTTAGCAATATAACCAATTTGCGCCTCAAATAGTTCTTGGTCAATTCCCAACTTGTTATGTCCATCGGATATTCGATGAAACATCAGTATCTTTGGCTTTTTTCTATTAACAAAATGAGCCAAAGATATTAATCCACTGAAATTCATTATTCTATGTATGCAGTCTTTGTAAGACATGGCTTTATTCCAATGCGATAGTCATATACAGGGTCTTAACTCAATCAACTTTACATATTGAAAATCTGTACTTCCCCGAAACTTCCTGAGGTATTGTATCCACATCTTCAATCTTTAGCTTGACCGACCCGTCAAACACTTCCCTGAACTCATTGATCAGTTGTATGTCTGTTTGCTCTGAGAAATCTTTGCCCCTCACTCGCCTAATAATTATTTCATTCAGCTCTTCCTGGAGCAGCTGCATTTGCTCAACACCCGGAACCTTGGTTAAAGTTCTTTCCACTAAGGAGACTCCAGCAACCTGTCCTCCATCGGGCTTCTTCAGAAAGTCGGCGACACGGCCTTCCAGGCGATCCAGAAGCGGCAGAGTTCTTCCGCACTCGCATTGATCGGCGCTCAGTACGCCTACATCTTCGACTCTGTAACGAATTAATGGCATGGCGTAATTGTTCAGGTCGGTTATGACCAACTTTCCGGCCTCCCCTGGCTGCACCGGCTGGTCATTGGCGTCGAGGCATTCGAGTACGATGTGTGGGGAGTTGATATGCATACCCTTGTGCTTTTCACACTCCACAGCGATCAAGCCAACTTCTTCGCATCCGTAACGATTGGTGACCTTGGCCGAGAAAGCTTGTTCTATAACGCCTCTTTCGTGGTCGAGCAACATCATGGAGGTGGCAACCACCCCTTTGGGACGAAGGTCGACAATTTCATTTTCAACCAGAAACTTGGCGAAAATGTAGACTGAGTGGGCATGGCCGAAGATGACTTCGGGCTGAAATGACTTCCACTGCTTGACAAAAGCTCCCATGGACTGAGGATTGAGGTCCATCGTATCCAGGTAGATGGTTCGCTCCAGTAAATAAGAGCGTAGCTTTTGCTTCAATGTTTTAGCCACCGGTGGGTTCCCCCAGACGGCGGCTACCCGAGTGCCCGGCTCCCAACCGGCCAAGTTGTCTGCATACATCTGTGCGGCGTTACGCCATTGTTGACAGCGTTCATCAAAATACAGATTCAAAGAGACACCGGTCGATCCGCCTGTCTTCGCTCGGTTAAGTGTTTTGACATCGTATTCTTCGCTAATAAAGCGGTCGGTGTTGTTGCGAATGTCTGCCTTGGTGGTAATTGGTAGATGCCGTAGCTCGTTCGGCTCGACATTCTCTGTCAGATCTATTTTTGACTGTTCGATAAGGGGCCGATACCAGGGACTGGTCTTGTGAGCGTGACGCAGTAGCGCCGTGAGCCTGTCCGACTGAAGTTGCTTGAGCTTTTCTCCGGTGAGGTACTGGGCTTCTTTCAGACTGTTTAGCTCTTTCAAACGGCGCCCGCCCTCTTTGGTTTCCCAAAGACGGTAAGCTAAGCTACCTATGGCCTTATCCAGCGATTGCATTAGCGCTATCCTTTTTCTCGGGCTTATTAGAAGAGTAGAAAGCCTCGTGATGGCGGACCATGGCAGTAATCGAGAACTCATCGGTCATCTTACGCATCCCGGCCTCTCCCATTGCCCTCTGAAGTTTTTTGTCTGAGGCTAGATGACTGATTGCTGCCACAATTTCATCTACTTGACCTTTCTCTACCAGTGCTCCGGTTACTCCACCCTCGACCAGCTCTGGGTTTCCCCCCACGTTGGTCGCCACCACGGGGAGACCAACCTGCATATACTCCATAAGGGTGTTCGAAAGGCCTTCAGATTCTGATACCAGCAGCCCAATATCAGCTTGTTTTAATAATCGGCGTGGCTCTTGCACCTGCCCCAGCCAATGTATAGTGGACTCCAGCTCTGTCTCGGCAATGTAGGCTTTGATCTCTTCCACGTATTGCTTATCCTGGGCCTTGCCCACAAGGGCCAACTCTACACTGTGCCCCTTTTCCAGCAAACGTCTGACGGCTTTTACGGCGTCCAAGTTGCGCTTTACGGGCTTGATATTTGCAACCAATATCAGTTTGATTGAGTCAGTTGACTGGTAAATGGCCTCTCCCGTGCCTTCGACTTCAACGTCAAAAGGTTCAATGCCATTATAGGCGACAAAGCTCGCTTTAGTACTGAGGTGCTCTTTCTCTCTTACGAGCTCCGCGACTGCCTTAGAGTTGGATATCACGCCATCGGTTCTGTGGCGCAGCAGGCGGTATAACGCTGCCGGCTTGCCTTTATAAATCAAGCCCATATCTCGTCGTGAAGTAAAGACTTTTAATCTGTCGCTTTTAAGATACAAAGGTCCCAGCAAGCAACTGTCCGGAAAGTAGGCATGAACCAGATCTACGGATTCGCTCTTTAGCCTACTTTTTAGCGCAAGTAATTTCTTGGCGGCGGATACACTTACTATACTGCTTACCTCTAAGCACTCCACAGGACAAGGGAAGTCGAAGTTCCCTCTGGTGAACCCAGTATGACGTAGGAGCACGAGCTTCACCTGATGGCCGCTGGCAACCAAGCCCTCAACCAGCTTGTAAATTTGCCGCTCGCTACCGGCGGCGATGCTGTGGAGAGAGTCCACCAGAAAAACGATTTTCACTCAGGGTCCTTTCGGTAATTGAGATATTCGACTGACGTAAGGATGTACATGCGTATCACCCACCACGCGGCTTCCACATTACAATTTTCTCGCCTTTGACAAACTTGAAAAATGCCATCATGGAAGCTAGATTAATCAGGCTGAAGTAATGCACCAAACCCAGCAAACGGCTATCCGTTTTTCCGTCAGCCTGTGCATAGCCGGCGGCCACGTAAAAGACCAACTGACCCAAAGCTGCCAAAGCGAAGAACCAATGATAGTCGGCAAGCACCAGACTGGCTAGCAGCGCGCTTACCAGGGGTATGAACGCAAGGTAACGCAACAGCTTATGGGAGATGATTTGTAACGAGAACAGCCCGTAGTTCATAGGGTTGAACAGGTGCTTCATGTCCCACATGGCCCAGTAGGCCCGAAGCGACACCCGGACGCGCATCCGAAACTCTGAACCAGAGTCGGTCAGGGACTCCTCCTGCAGGAGTGCATCTTCACAGTAGACGACGCGCTTACCCTGGCTGACGACCTTCAAGGGTTGGACGAAGTCCGGGAGCTGGTCGGGACTCATTTCCTGGTAGAGTTCTTTACGGATGGCGTCTATGCCGCCATCTACACCTACCACTGAAGAAACCTGGGTTTCCAGTGCCCGAAGGTTGTTTTCATACCGCATGTACGCGCTGCAGCCATCACCAACCAGATTGCCTTCTTCGTTGACGTAAACCATTTTGCCGGTGACGTAGCCCACCTCTGGATCACTGAAGCAATTCACCAGTGCGCTTATGGCATTTTGTTCGTAGTGGCTGTTGGCATCAGAGAAGATAATTATATCCCCTTTAGCCTGAGCTACCGCTTTGTTTAGCCCTGCGGTTTTACCTTGCCGGGGGGTTTGGCGAATCAGGCTGATTCTAGCGTCTTCTTCGGCCAGCCGGGTAACTATCTCGTCGGTGCCATCTTCGGACTCATCCGAGATAACAATGATATCAAGTCTGTCCTCAGGATAGGCCTGCGCCAGTTTATTGCGAATAGTGCTCTCAATAACCTCCGCTTCGTTGAATGCAGGAATTAGCACCGTTACCAGGGGAGCCGGCATCGGCTCATCACCGTACGCCAAGGGCCGCTTGGGTAACAGCCTTAACAAAAGCGGGTAGCCCAGGTAGATGTAGCCTATCAGAATGGCACTGAACCAGAATAAAGCTTGCATCGTTTAATCGCTATCCTTTAATTGCAAGCCTTCAGCGGTCTGCCTTAGCTTGGTTAACGCCGTTGCGCAGTCTGGATCGAGACAGTTGGCTTGTAAAGTTACAATCTGAAAGTGGTTTTGGCCCTGCAGAACGGCGGGAATCTGCCAGAGCTTAGCCTGGGGGATAGACGTAGTAATATAGCCCCCTACGTCAAACCACTGCAATTGGGCGACCTGCCTGCTTCTGGACTTGTGACGCAGTATGCTCAATATCGCTTTTTGGCCAGAAAGTCGCTCCTCCCGTTGCTGCACCTGGATCCAATTGTCACTATCGAATAGCCTGACCATGGGCGGTACCAGCTTTTCAGCGGTACTCTCCCGCTGATACTGGTCGACTTGAATATAGATACCGTCGTCGGCAAGTAGCGCTGTCTCTGACCAACCTCCCGAGGGCACCTGGAGTGGTGCGGGCATGTCTTTCGGCATTTGGATGATGCCCAGGTTTTCCAGGGGCGAACGCCAGGGTTTGGCACCGGGCTCGAGTTGTACGGCCATACTGGCCATCGGCCCCAAAGCAATCGCCACAACGGGCAGCAGGGTTCGAACCCACAACCCTTTTGCGCTGGTAAACTCGCTGATATTTTGTGGCCGTTGACGTTTTACCACCGGCGCAAAATAGATGGCTGGCAGGCATATAACCGCGAACAATACCCAGCCGAAGTATTCATGATCAGCCATCAAAGGACTTTGCATCTCCGTTTCGTATCCGATAACAATCAGGATAAAAATACGGATCCAGTTGGTTACCAACCCGAGAATCGCCGCGACCGCAAGTACTGCAAACAACTGCTTCTCAGAGTATCTGTTCAGATATCCGATCAGGTAGCCCATAGTCAGTGCTATGACAAAATAGCGAACTCCCGAGCAACCGTCGGCTATCAGTATGTGGCCAAAGGGTATAAATATGCTGTTGCCTTTTATGAGAGCGGGCATACCTGCCATGCGTACCATTTCACCCACCACAAAGCTGCTCATGGCCAGTAGTGGTTCATTAAGATAGTCCCAGACTGGTATGGCAAATAGGGGAAAC
>NZ_DFTP01000004.1:75133-92991 GCF_002381585.1 Marinimicrobium sp. UBA4209 | reverse complement strand
TGAATACCTGTTTCAGCCCGAACACTGACGCCAACAATAAAACCAGCAAAGGCAGAAGAATCACCTGCTCAAGAATGGTTACGTTGACCGCATGAAACACAAACCAGGCCGCCGACCCTAGCCCCAACCCAATCAGGCTCACCCACCAGGTAGTGTTTCGATTCACCAACGGCGTCCAGGGCAAGCTTTTATAAAGGAGGTAAACAAACAGAATGACTACAGGGATACCGTGGGCCATGCCCTCGTCCCATTTTATCCAGCGGGCATAAAGCCCCTCAAAGGTTGGCCAATAAAAGAAGACCCACAACACAAGCAGGAATAGCGGGAGGTATTGTGAGTAACGCCAGAGACTGGAGGAAATGCTATGCGCTGAGTGCTCTACGTCCATGCGATTTAACCCGGCTGGAAGTTCTCTTGGATGGTACCTGAATGACGCATTTTTGACTAGCGGATGAGGCCTTTCGAAATCGCGTAAACACATAAAAAAGCCGGCCCGAGGGCCGGCTTTTTATCTTTCTTTCCTAGATCCGATTACTTGGCAGCGCGACGACGTGCAGCGCCCAAGCCGATAAGACCCAGACCCATCAACAGAAGGGTACCTGGTTCTGGTAAGGTGCCAACAGTAATGTCATCAATACCCCAACCATCGTTATAGGCACTGTTATCGAACGTTAGCGTTCCACCAACGATCGATTCGCTACTCTTAACGGTTAAATAACCAACTTGACCGTTGGGCTGCTCGTACGGAATGGCGTATGCATCAGAAGAACTACCATTTGCAAAATGCAGCGTCAGCGTAGCGCTCACGTCTGCAGCATCAGCAATAAAAAACCCAAATGCGTCAAACTGCTTGCCCACAACACCACCGGAGTTAAAATCCCAAGTCACTTTCTTGGCATCATTACTGTCGAGCCAGAAGTCACCTTGATAGTTAGACAACTCTTCGCGGCCAGACTCACCGGTTTGCGCGCTTTCAATCTTCAAATTATTGCCGTCGCCCGCGTCCAACCAGTCATAGTTTACATGACCGTTCTCAATCAGAGTAAAAGTACCTACATTGGTGGTAAAGCTGCTGCTAGAGTCAACCCAAGAGCCTTGCTCTTGCTGAGTCTGGCTTCCACCCATGGAGGCAGGACCAGAACCCTGGGTGACCCAACCGTCAAAATTTTCTTGAACGATGGGCCCGCTCAGCTCCGCCAGAAAGTTCGCTTCGGCATTAGGGTCATAGCTCACGCCAATATTGATTGTGGCTGCGCTAGCAGCGCCTGCGGCTGCCAGGACGCTACCGGCCAAAAGAGTTTTCAGAAAAGTTTTCATAGTGTCCATCCTTTGAGGGAACAATAATTCTTAAGTCTTGCGTTTAGGCCACAGTTACTTGTGTTCGCCTTGCCTGTGAGGATGCAAGAGACGGTCCATGAATATTTATTCTATTTATTTCAGATAGTTAGGAAGGTTTAGCTATTGCTTTCGCTGCTCTCTTGTAAGCTTTTCCGACGAGATTTTACGTGCGTTAGCGAACAGAAGTGTACCGAGTTTGGCTGGATTGGGGAGTGAGGCGACGACCGGCGCCGCCTCTGGATGATCAGTTGGCGCTCCGGACCGCGTCCAGATTATTCTGGATATCCGCAACGCCGGGGGCGAGCTCAACTGCGCGCTCCAGTTGGCGCAAGGCGGCGGCGCGATCACCACTCAAATGCAGTATCCAACCATAGGTATCTAGAATGGGGGCAGAGTCGGGCTGCAGCTCAGCCGCTTGCTTTGCCAATGCCAGCGCCCGCTCAACATCCCGGTCTTTTAGCATCCAGGCCAGGTTGTTCAGTGCGATGGCATCGTTGGGGTTGTTTGCCAGGAGGCGCTCATAGGCCGTGATTGCCGCCACTTCGTCTCCTTGGCGCTGATACTCTTCCGCCATAAAGAGAAGCCGCCCACGGCTCTCAGGTGCCGCCCGCTCCCACTGCTGTAAAATTTCGGGTACTGCGTCAGGTGCATGCTCCCGCGCCAGGGAGATCAGGAGGCCCGCCATTTCACTATCAGGCTGCTCGTTCCAGGCTACGCGCAGCTCCCGGAAAGCGGCCTCCGGGCCATTTGTTGCCTGCGTCAGCCGAGCACTCATGACGGCGACCTCCGGATCGCCGGAGTGGCGCTCCTGCAGATCATCCAACAGTACTCTAGCCTGCTGCAACCGGTCCTGGGCCAGGTCCATCCTTACCAGGTCCAGGCTGAGCGTCCGGCTGGTCGGGAAGTCTTCTAGGGCCTGACTCAACAGCTCACGCGCCCTGTCAAACTCACCGACGTCAGCCAGCTCGCGCGCCCGATCACGATAAACCACCGATGTCACTTGGCGGGTGTAATCAGTTTCCTCTCCCTGATAGTTGCTCATCAGTTGGACCGCCTGCTCCAAATCTCCCGCATCGCGGTAGAGCATGGCCCTGAGTGCCGTCACATTGGGTGTGGTGGTCGCATTATCAGCGGCCACTCCCGCAAGCCAGTCATGCGGTGACTGGGACAGGTTACCATTGAGAATGATTTCGACACCCGCCCTCAAGGCTTGCTCGTTCTGAGGCTCAAATCCTACTACACGCTCAACCGACGCCAGCGCTTTGTCCGATTGGCCACTTTCATGGTACATCTGAGCCAGGACGCCATGGCCGCGCACGTAGCCGGTTTCGGCTTTCAGTAAACTTTCCAGCTGCCGAATGGCGCTTTGCTGATTGCCCTCACGGAAGCGGTGTTGCGCTTCATACAGGGTGGTCTCGGGTGCCTTGGGCGCCGCCTCCTTAAGCGTAGCGACCGCTTGGGCCACTTCGTCAAGCTCTCCGCGGGCCAAGAGTTGGTTCATATAGACGTTAGTGACGTTCCACTCCGCCGGCTGATAGTTGAAGGCCGTCCGTAGTTGTGCCATGCCCTGCTCGGCTTCGTCTCGTTGGAAGTGATAGCGCGCCAGCGCCAGACGCAGCCCACCGCGATGTGGATCCTGGGCGAGCGCTTTTTGAATACTGAGGTAGCCTTTCTGCTCCAGATCAGGGTTGTTTAATGCCAACAGCCCGTATAGAGACAGTAAAACCGTATCATCGGGCCGAGCTTGTAGGGAGCGCTGAAGCGTTTGAATAGCCCGCTCCGCGTTTCCGGTCTGCGCCTGAGCCATAACCATGGCGCGAATTACGTCGGTGTTCGCTGTTTCCACATCCACACTGCGGCTGAGCAGGGGTTCCGCCGCGCTGATATCCCCCCGCCTCAGGTTAACCATACCCAGCATCAGAGCCGCTGACTGGCTGTCAGGGTTTTCTTCCAGTAGTTCTTGCAGGATGGATTCAGCACTTTGGTAATCGCCGGCCTCTGCCGCAGCCACGGCTTCCTGTAACCGCTGCTCAGCGGCAACCGATTCGGGAGACTCCTCTGCCAGTACTTTCTGGTAGACCAGAGCTTCCGCCATTCGGCCTCTTGCAATGAGGGTTTCCGCCAGCAGCTGCAGAACCGCCGCGCGGTCGGGCAGCATAATATCCGCATCCGGCATGTTGATCAGGGCCTCTGTCAGGAGTCGCTCGGCACGCTCAAGCTCGTTGGTTTGAAGAGCGACGATCGCGCTCAAGTGCATGATTTCAGGCTCCTCTGGATGCTGCTCGCGTAACCGCTCAAGGATTTGGAGGGCCTCATCGCTTTGCCTTCGAAATATATGGTTTTCTACGAGACGCAGTGCAATTTCAAGATCTCCCGGATGCTCCTCGAACAAGGTTTGGTAGGCCTGCTCACTGACCTCGAGGTTGCCCTGGGTGCGCTGGATATCCGCCCGATAAAGGGCGAGCTCTTTAGACTCTTCTGCAGACCGGGCCGTAAAACCCTCCAGGGTCTCTTTGGCCGAGAGGAATTTCCCCTGTTTTAAATACGCTTCTGCGAGTGGGAGCGCCACTGCTTGAGGATGCTGCTCTACATAATCTTCCAGAAGCGTGGAGGCCCGGCGCGCAGCGCCCAGGGTAATGTAGACTTCTGCCATCGCGATGGGGTAGGCGACCTCTCCCGGAGCGCTATTCATGGCGTTGGTGATTTCGATCATGGCGGCACGATACTGGCCCTGATCACGATAAGCTTCGGCACGGTTAAGGTAGTCCTGAGCTTGTTCTGGACTGCTTTCCCGACCGCAACCAACCAATAGGGAGGAGGCAATGAGAAGTGTCAGGAATATACGGGGGAGCTGAGTCTGCATGGCGGTCCCTTCAGCATGGTGGACTTTATTGGGAGAATCCTACTGAAGTATACGCCGCCGGGGTTGGGGTTGGAACATGACGATTAATTTGACAGGCGCCGGAGGGAGAGAGCTACTCTTCCCTCCGACTTGCATTGAAATATTTCTAGAGCGACTCAGTCAAGCTGGCCACCGGGGATAGGTTCACGAATTCACTGTAGAGCCCGTTATTGTCAAAGGCGGCGATGGAAAACTGATAGCTGCCCTCCAGGTCACTGAACTCGTAGTCTTCTTCCCAGCCGCTTTCGACGACTACTGTCTGGAAGTCTTCCTCACCGAGCCGGCGATAGCGCAGCTCGTAGCCGCCGATGTCGTCTACTTCGAGGTACTCACCGTTTTCGCGGAATTCGGGGCGGTCCCATTCCAGGCGAACCGTGCCACTGACCGCAGATACAGGTTCCTCAATAGAATCTACCGGATCTGAATTGTCCTCTGCCGCTGGCTCCTCGGAGGCATCAACTGGCTCGGCGCTGTCACCGCCCTCTGCGACTGCATCATCGGTGCTGCTGTCGGGGTCAGCCTCAGGTGTTTCACTGGTGGAATCCTGGGGAGCACCGACGTCCTCGTCAGCACTGCTGCTCGCGCTATCCGGGCTTTCTACGCTGTTTTGCCCCGATGGCTTCTCGGTGTAGGGGCTTTTATTGCTCAAGCGTGAGTCGTCGGCCCCTGAACCGGCACCACCGCCACAAGCGCCAAGCACCAGAGTAATGGCCACGAAGCCAGCGACTGAGAGGTGGCGTATGGCTGCCAATGACTTAGCGTTAGCAATCAAACGAGACATAGGTTCGGTTCCCGGCCCCCGGGGCCTGTTAATTCAGTGAGTACCACTCCTTGCAAATGTGCATCCATGGGTTCTTTTTACCACCGGGGATATACGGAATCACTACTAAGAAACTCTTTTTTTATATTATATGCGCTGTAACTCACATTTTGTGACGAATATTTTTACGCCAAGGGGGCATTTCTAGTATTAGAAGTTATATGGGCTTTCCATTGGTTATGAAAAAGCGCCTGAGGGGATTGAAACCGTAGGTTAGAAATAGAGCGTTTACAGGGGGGGGGGCGGAGCAAGGGGAAATTCAGGTAACAGCAGCCTATCGGTCGCGGGCCCTTGGGCCACACGACCTCAGTGTGGATGTTTTTTGATCAAATCGGTCAAAACGTGTAACGCAGGCCCAAACCACCGGTGTTTTCGTCATATTCACGATTACCGTCATCGGATTTGCGTTTGTGGTGGCCCAAGAACAGATTCAGGGCAACGTCATTCGCGAAGTTGTATTCATAGCCAGCACTGACTCTGTCTTCCTGGAAATCGGAACGATCGGTGGCCCCGGCTTCAAATTCCTGATCTCGCCGCTGTAAAGAAAGGTCCATCGAAGAGCGGCTGCTGATCTGGTAGCCAACCGAGAGCCGTAGACCCAGTTCGTCTCGATCCTGAGTGTCATCGCGGAAGTCATCGCTCTGCCAGTAAACCGAGGCGGTGGTCGTACACCGCACACAGAGCCCCTGGTTGGTCCAGCGCAGTTCGGCCCGGGTGCGTTCCAGTTGGTCCAGCTCACCGGCAGAGGAATCGCCTGGAGTGAAGCCTCCCAGCTCCCCCTGGTTGCCGCTGCCGGTGGAGTTATCGGTAATAAACTGGCTGGCATTCAGGATCCAACGGTTGGCACCCTCACCGAACTGCACATCGATCAGGTAGCTGGGGCTGGACAGGGATTCCCCCACCTCTGGGTTACTTTCGTTGTAGCCGACCTGCACCTGATATTGAAGTCGACGTAGAGTCGTCTGATAAGAGAGATTGGCGGCGCGGTATTCGTAATCGGCCTGAGGTGCATCGTCGAAGGCGATTTCCGTGTGCTGAGCCGTTGCCAAGAGCTGGCTGATTTCAGACAATTGGCGCTGCCAGACCAGGCTGCCGCCTAGTCGCTCAGAATTGCGCTCCGGGCGAAACCGGTAGTCGACGTCAGAGAACTGGGCTCGTACCATCAATAGATCCACCCCGGTGGGGCGCCAACGAGCGCTGGGCATGGCGGAAACGATGGTTCTCTCGTCGTTATTGCTCAGCAGATCGATATCATCCGGGGCGTTCAGTACCGTCCGGCGTCGGTGGGAAAGCACCAGATCAAGAGGATCCGTTGGTTGCCCAATGGCCAGTTCGCTGTCGCCCTGGAGCAGGCTCCGATCTTCCTGAGAGCCCTCGCTAAACCGATGCTCGCTAGCGTTGTAACCCGCCTCAAAGGTCACCCAGCGATTGGCGTAACTGCCTCCCAGCCCTAACTCGACGTCGTCCTGGCGTTCGGACAGCTTATCGGTTTCGGATCTATTGGCGTTGTCTGTATACTCACTTCGCAGTCCAATATTTGCTCGCCAATCACCCTCTGCGGCAGCCTGCATTGGCAGAAGCAGGGGCAATGCCAGACATAAAACCGTACAACTGGTCCACAATGCGGTAAGACGTGTTCTGCGGATGTCTCTAAAAGTGCGCATGGTACTGTACTTCCCATAGTTAACCACAGGCGACAACTGGGTAACTGTCTGCTAGTGGTTGAAAATCAATCCTGAAAACTTATCTTTCCCGACCGCATCGATCCCCGAGAGCACATCCGACTGGGTGCATTTCCCGAACGGTACGACCAGCATGGCATGGTCACAATATTGCGAGAGAATGCGCGCTTCGGTGGTGGACTCAACCGAGGGGGCATCCAGCACAATGAACCGGTCCGGGTAGCGGGTTTTGATTTCCGAAATCAACACTTCCATGCGCTTGGAGTTGAAAAACTCCGCCGCCGACTCACTGCCGATACCCGATGGAATGACCCGCAAACGCTCGACCCCTGAGGGGTAAATAATGTGCTTCAGGGGGATGGTGTAGTCGTGCAGATACTGGGTCAGCCCGGCCTCAACCGGCACCACCGTATACTGCTCCGCCGTGGAGTTGTAGGGGTTACAGTCCACATATAACGCGGTTTTGTGGCGATCCAGCGCAAAGGTGGCGGCCAGGTTAAAAGCGACCAGACTGCCCCCGCCCCCTTCCTTCAGCGAGGACACCATGGCCACCACGTTATCGGTTTTGCTTTTCTGCAACAGCCGAATCCGAACCTCACGGAAAGCGTTCAACAGCTCGCGCTGCCGCATACCGGTAAAAATAACTTTCCTCTCGTAGAGCTCATCCTGCGTCCACAACACCGGGGTAGCCATGCTTTTGATCTGCTCACGCTTTCGGTGCTCAGAGACTGCGCTTCGGATTAAGGGGTCTTCATTGCGCTCATCTTTCACTACGTTGAGCCTCTCGATAAATGTTCGAAGATTGACCTCTGGCTTGTTCTTTTCAACCATTTCACCACCTCCGTCAATTTTTGACCTCGTACCAGGTAATTCCCAGTGCGATGTAACAGCCCATGGCGATAATACTGAAGCCGAGGAGTAGCACCATATCCTTGCGCATCAGTCGCTCTGTCAGCGGGGTATGGTAGTGAGGAATAATACCGATTAGGTCGACACCCTCTGGTAGATCGTTTTGTGTCGAGCGTGCAGAGCGATAGTGAGGATCCAGAAACACGTAAATAAACAGTAACCCAAGCGGAGCCAGGAAACCGAGAAACGGCCCGACCAACGCAAAGTGTATATACCGTAAGCCTGAGGGTTCGAGCGGGAAGGTGGCCGGATCCTGAATGCGATAGTTAACCCCCTGCCCTTCAATGTCCAGCGTCATGGAAAGCCTTGCCGACTCTTTTCGCTCCAGCATTTCGTTATACACGTTTCGGGTAACCTCCAGGTCCCGGGTCAGGTCAGATAGTTGCGCCTGATTTTCGGCCACTCGCTCCGCCCGGGCGTACTCTCGATCCAAGATCTGCTCGAGAGACTGCATCCGTCTTTTTTGAGCGGTCAAGTTCACTTCAGCAACGGACAACTGTTTGCGCAGCTCTTCGTAGAGCGGGTTTTCGGTATTTGCATCGCTTCCGTAGGACTCACCGGAGAATTCCAGGCGAGTAATTTCCTCGTCGATATCCTGTATCTGTTGGCGCAGCGTAATGACATCTGGATAACTGTCCTGATAGCTGAGAAGTAGTTGGTCCAATTGCCGACGCATCTCCCGGCGCCGGTCGCGCAGCCGATCAGCTTCGCCCTTGGCAACCTGATACTGATTTTCCTGACTCAACTGCTCTCTGATTGATGCAATTCTTGACTCCGATTCCTGAATTTCCAGATTGAGCGATTCGATATCGTTGCGCAACTGATTGATACGTGCACTGACTTGGGCCTCGGTGCCGTCGGTGTTTTGAGCGCGAAAGTTTTTTAATTTTTCCTCCGCCAACTCCAACTGCCGACGGTAAGATTCTACTTGAGCATCGATAAAGTTGAAGGCGCCCACGCTTTCTTCACGCTTGCGTCGAGCGGTGTCCTGGATAAACACATTGACGACACTGTTCAGTGCACTGAAGGCTTTTTCCGGGTCTTTAGCGCTGTAACTTACCCTGAAATTATTGGCACTCTCTGTTCGGACTGAAAGACCGTTGCGAAGCTCTCGTACAGCAGCCGCTTTGCTTTCATCGGTGGCATTAGAGTCAACAAGGCCGGCCCCCACGGCGGCCCGCTCCATTACCCGCCTTGTGTAAAGAGTTTCCTGTGCCTGCTTGACTCGGTCAATACCCGTGACCGAGGCGCGGCCTTTCAATAACGGCTCAATAATATTGGTTTCATCCGCGTAGAGAACAGCTTCAGTGGTGTAGGTATTCGGCCACAAGTAGCCGACTACCAACGGCAGGAAGCTAACAGCCAGGAAAGTCAAGACCACCCAGACCCTAAAGCGAATAGCTTCAAACTTAAGAGACTTGAGCAGGTCAACTATAAATGTCTTATCCATACAAATCTCTAACCTTAGAACGCCCGCTCAGGTACAGCCACAATGTCTGACGGCTGCAGCGTGTAATTCGTGTCCACTTTGCCCCTTTCTATCAAATCGTTGAGATAAATGGGGTAAACCTTCAACTCACCGTCCACTCGTCGATACAATTTAGCTTTGTTGGGAGAAGCAAATTCATTGGGGCCGCCCGCCATCAACACCAAATCCAAGACCGTCATGCCTTCCCGATACGCCAACGACTGAGGATTTGTAACGGCACCGGTGATACGAACCCGAAGCTGGAAATCGGCACTGGCCGGATTGGTGACAATAACGGTGACCTGGGGGTTTCTGACATAATCGGTCAGTGACTCGGTCAACGCTGAGGCGAGCTCTTCGGTGGTTCTTCCCGCTACCGGGACATCACCGATCAAGGGCATTGAGATACGACCGTCCGGACGAACCGGCACATCGCTCGACAGCTCGGCATTGCGCCATACGTTGATGCGCAGCGAGTCGCCCACCCCGATGCGATACTCGGTCAGTAACGCGTCACTTTGCGGTGGCGGAGTCACTGATTTTGTCGAGCAGGCGCTCAAGAATATCGCGAGTAATGCCCACAACGCCATCCTGAAACTATTGGTTTTCATCACGCTTTGTCTCCTTAAAACTCTGGTTGTCGTCGGGTGCAGCGAGTAGGAAGCCGGAGTGCGACTGCACTCAGTGCACGCCTTTGCCCAACAACACGATTTCGACCGTTTGGATCATGATCAGCATATCCATCAGAAAGCTGTGATTCTTGGTGTAATACAAATCATATTGCAACTTGTTCTTGGCATCTTCTACGGAGGCGCCGTAGGGGTATTTCAACTGCGCCCAGCCCATCAGGCCCGGCTTCACTTTGTGCCGGGTATCGTAAAAGGGAATTTTCTCGGAGAGCTCCTCAACGAACTCGGGCCGCTCTGGTCGGGGCCCCACAAAGCTCATTTCTCCCTTTAGTACATTGTATAACTGGGGAAGTTCATCCAGCCGGGCATTGCGGATAAAGGCCCCTACCCGGGTGACGCGGGCATCGTTCTTCTGGGCCCAGACCGCCTTGCCGCCTTTTTCCGCGTCCTGGCGCATGCTGCGAAACTTGTAAATGCGGAAGGTTTTGCCATTTAGGCCTACCCGCTCCTGAAAGTAAAGCACCGGGCGCCCGCTCTCCAGCATGACCGCCAGGGCCGTCAGCAGCATGAAGGGCCACAGAATCAGGACGAACAGGCCGGCCAACCCGACATCGAACAGTCGCTTGGCAACGGCTCGGCGCTTGGAGTATTTGAAACCGTCGGAAAAGAGCATCCAGCTGGGCCGCAGAATGCTGATGTCAATTTTCCCCAGCTCCCGCTCGCAAAAGCCCAGGCCCTCGCTGGTGGGAACGCCGGCCAGTTTGCAGTCGATCAGCTCATTGAGCGGAAAGACGCCGCCGTCCCGCTGACGCCGCTCATCCGGGGAGACGACAATCTCCGAGATCTGTTGCGCCTTCACAAAACGCACCCAGTCCTGCGGGTAAGGCAGCAACAGGGCCTCATCCACCATGGTCTCTTCATTAGCGCTGGGAACGCAGCCCACCACCTGAACGCCGATAACATCCCGCTCCGGCTCCAGATTTTCCAAAAGCTTCTGGGCACGGGCACCCGCGCCGAAAATCACCACTCGCCGCTTCAGGTTGGCGGTATCGACTAGCTTCAGAAACAGCGCCCTGGCCACCAAAACCAGCGCCGTCGCAAATAGGACGCCCCAGAAGATCAAGCCTCGGGGGATCAAGGCGCCGGCGAAAATGACGTTGAGAACAAAGAGTGCAAGGCTCCCCAGCAGGAAGAAGCTCACCAGGGTACGCAACACCATGCTCGAGTAACCCTCGCGCACCAGGGCGGTATACACCCCCATGGACAGGGTGCAGCAGCTGAGTACAACGGCAAAAAGCACAAGAGGCCACCAATTGTCCGGTGCCCGGGAAAACACTTCGGCGGATTCAGACAGCGACAGATGCCAGCGCTCGGCGCCCCACGCTGCAACAAGCAGCAAGCCCAGCTCAACGATGCCGAGAAACAGGTAGGGCAAATGAATATAGTGCTTATTCAACCGAATGTAAGACAAGACCCGCGTCCTTTTATGGGGTGTGAGTTTCAGCTCTGAAGGCACCGCATTATAGCGGGTTTTCAAGGGGTTTCTCGACCGCTCGCGTCGGCTTTTTGACCTTATAGGTGACAAGATTTCCGACACCACCGGAGGGGGCCTCACTATTTCGCTTTTGCCCCTGTTAATATGGTAGATTATCGCGATAAACGTACGATGAAAATCAGCAGGATCTACCCGTCAGCTCAAGGAAATTGCCCTATGTTCGCCAGTGAACCCACCCTTTGCATAATTGGCCTGGGTTATGTCGGTCTGCCTTTGGCGGCCGAGTTTGGAAAACAGATTCAGACCTGCGGGTTCGACATCAACCCCAAGCGGATTGCCGAGCTTAAAAACGGGCAGGATCACACCCGGGAAGTCAGTCCGGCCGAGCTGCAGGCGTCCGAGCGTTTGAGCTTTACCTCTGATCCAGCCGACATCAAAGGTTGCGATGTGTACATCGTGACCGTCCCCACCCCGATCAACGACAGCAAACAACCCGACCTGACCCCTCTGGAAAAAGCCTCCGAACTGCTTGGGAGGGTGATCGGCAAAAACAGCCTGGTGGTTTTCGAGTCCACCGTTTACCCGGGCTGCACCGAAGAAGTGTGTGTGCCCATCATCGAGCAAGGCTCCGGCCTGACGTTCAACCGGGACTTCTTTGCCGGTTACAGCCCGGAACGAATCAACCCCGGCGATAAAGAGCACCGGGTGCACAACATCGTCAAAGTGACCTCCGGTTCCACGCCGGAGGCAGCGGACTATATCGATACGCTGTACCGGCGCGTAGTGACCGTGGGCACCCACAAAGCCAGTAGCATCAAAGTGGCTGAAGCCGCCAAGGTCATTGAGAACACCCAGCGGGATATCAATATCGCCCTGGTGAACGAGCTCTCCCTGATTTTCAGCCGGCTGGGCATCGACACCCTCGAGGTACTGGAGGCAGCCGGAACCAAATGGAACTTTCTGCCGTTTCGGCCAGGCCTGGTCGGCGGGCACTGTATCAGTGTGGACCCTTACTACCTGACCCACAAGGCGCAGCAGGTCGGGTACAATCCAGAGGTGATTTTGGCCGGGCGGCGCATCAACGATGGGATGGGCCACTTTATCGCCGCCTCGGTGGTCAAGATGATGACCCAGCGGAAGCTGCACCTGGTGGACGCCAACGTGCTGATCATGGGGCTGGCCTTCAAGGAGAACTGCCCGGATCTTCGCAACACCCGGGTGGTGGATATCATTGAAGAGTTCCAGGAATATCACTCCAACGTTGACATTTACGACCCCTGGGCGGATCCCGAGGAGGCGGAGTTGGAATATGGCCTCAAACTGGTTTCCGAGCCCCGTCAGGGGCACTACGACGCCATCGTTTTATGCGTCGGGCACCAGGAGTTCCGCGCTATGGGCCACGACGCCATCCGGAAACTGGGGAAAGCTCAGCATGTGCTTTATGATGTGAAGCATATTCTGCCCAAAGAGCAGGTGGACGGACGCCTGTAGCGCCGGCAAAAACAACGGGATTACGTTATGAAAGTACTGGTTACCGGCACCGCCGGCTTTATTGGCAACCATCTGGCCTTACGGCTGCTGGAGCGCGGCGACGAGGTGATTGGGGTGGATAACCTCAATGACTATTACGATGTGAACATCAAGAAAGCCCGCCTGGCGCGGGTTACCCCCCATAAGGGTTTTACCGATATCCGGGCGGATCTGCAGGACAAGACCGCTATTGATCAGGTGTTCAAGGATCACAAGCCCGACCGGGTGGTCAATCTGGCGGCCCAGGCGGGAGTTCGTTACTCTCTGGAGAACCCCCAAGCCTACATCGACAGTAACATTACCGGGTTCATCAATATCCTGGAGGCCTGTCGCCACTTCGGCACCGAGCACCTGGTGTATGCCTCCAGCAGCTCGGTCTACGGCGCCAATACGGCGATGCCCTTCTCGGTGCACAACAACGTGGACCACCCGGTGAGCCTTTACGCCGCCAGCAAAAAGTCCAACGAGCTGATGGCCCATACCTACAGCCACCTGTTCGGCATTCCCACCACCGGGCTGCGCTTCTTCACCGTGTACGGCCCGTGGGGACGCCCGGATATGGCGCTGTTCATTTTCACCCGCAAGATTCTGGCCGGCGAGCCGATCGACGTGTTCAATTACGGCCACCACCGTCGGGATTTCACCTACATTGACGATATCGTCGAGGGCGTAATCCGCACCCTGGACCATGTGGCGCCAGCCAACCCGGACTGGAGCGGTGATCAGCCGGACCCCGCCACGTCCAAGGCGCCCTACCGCCTGTACAATATCGGCAGTAACAGCCCGGTGGAGCTGCTGCGGTATATTGAGGTGCTGGAGGACTGCCTGGGCAAGAAGGCGGAGAAGAACCTGTTGCCGCTGCAGCTCGGGGATGTGCCGGATACCTACGCCGATGTGGACGCGCTGATTGAGGATGTGGATTACAAGCCCAGCACGCCGGTGGAGGTGGGTATTGAGAATTTTGTTCGCTGGTATCGGGATTATTACCGGGTTTAGTGTTTGGTGACGGCGGATGCGGCCGTTGGCCTTATCCGCCCTACACGACCTATGGAGGTAGGCGTAGGGCGGATAAGCGAAGCGCATCCGCCGTAACCCACGTTTTCCGCTTTGTTGATAAGGTGCTACATGGAACGATCAACCGTCACCCACGCCATGACCGTCGACGTCGAAGACTACTACCAGGTCGCGGCCTTCTTTGATGTGGTCAAACCCGAGGACTGGGAGCACTGGCCGTCGCGGGTTGAAGCCAATACCGATCGGCTCCTCCAGCTGTTCGACGAGGCAGGTATCAAGATCACCTTTTTCATTCTCGGCTGGGTGGCCGAACGGCACCCGGAGCTGGTCAAGCGGATTCACGCCCAGGGCCATGAAATCGCCTCCCACGGCTACAGTCATAGGCTGATTTACACCCAGACTCCCGAACTGTTCCGGGAGGAAACTACCCGCTCCAAGCGTATTCTGGAGGACCTGTCCGGTCAGCCGGTGACCGGCTATCGGGCGGCGAGCTATTCCATCACCCGTCAATCGCTCTGGGCGCTGGATATCCTGGCAGAGCTGGGCTTCACCTGGGATTCCAGTATTTTTCCGACCCGGCATGATAACTACGGTATCCCAGGCAGTCCGGAGGAGCCCTACCGCATTATTACCTCCAGCGGTGCCGAATTGACCGAGTTTCCGCTGACCACCGCCAAAGTGCTGGGTCAGGCGGTACCCGCGGCCGGTGGGGGTTATTTCCGCCAATATCCCTATGCCCTATCCCGCTGGCTGTTCCGCAAGGCCAGCAACGGCGGCCAAAAGCCGCAGATCTTTTACCTCCACCCCTGGGAGATCGACCCGGAGCAACCCCGGATCCCCAACGCCCGCTGGTTCTCGCGGTTTCGTCACTACACCAACCTGCATCGCTGCCTGCCGCGACTGGAGCGGATGCTGACGGACTTTCCGTTCGGGACCATGAGTGAGAGTCTGGGAACGGTGAAGCTGGCCAAGACGCTGGATTTACGGGATCTGGAAGGCGAAAAAGCGCCAACCACGGCCTGATGGATAGACGAACGCCGCCGGCTTATGTAAAATCCGCCCCTCTTCGGGTGTTGGGCCGTGCCGAAAGAGGGCAACGGCGGATGCGCTAGCGCTTATCCGCCCTACGCAGACCACGCCCTAAGCTGAAAGTACGCACCTGTAGCTCAGTTGGATAGAGTAGCGGTTTCCGAAGCCGTTGGTCGCAGGTTCAAATCCTGCCAGGTGCGCCATATTTAAGAGGCCCGAGCTAGCGCTCGGGCTTTTTTTTAGGCACTGGCGGATTGCCGGTCACCGGGCATAACCCGGTGCCGTTCGGCTCGGGCGCAAAGCAGTGCTTTGCAAACGCCCGGCCTCACCCTGCCAGGTGCGCCATATTAGAGAAGCCCGAGCTAGCGCTCGGGCTTTTTTGTTTTGGGGAACGTCATTTACGGCGGATGCGGGCTTCGCCCTTATCCGCCCTACGCAAACCTTGCGAGCCTCCCCGTAGGGCGGATCGGTCCGATGCATCGGAGCGAAGCGCATCCGCCGCATGTAATCCACGAAACCTGCTTCGAGTTCCTAAAGCTTATCGAACGCGTCGGTGAGCAGGCAATCGTAGCGTTTTGCATCGTACTCTTTGAGCCGGGCGATATCCTCGTTGCGGATCAGGCCTTTCGTGGCGGCGTCCTCCAGGCGCTCATCCAGAGTTTCCCCGGTCAGCTCCCCTTTCGCCTGGGCGCGAACAAAGGTGCTCCAGGTGGGCTCCAGTGAGAGCAACATCTGGTAGGTGGTTTCCACCCGGCCAATGGGGTCGTCGGCCTTATCGTTTTCGTACACAAACGGGCGGAAGGCTTTGCGCACCGGGTTGTCTTCCAGGATCAAGCCGCCGAGCGTGCGGATGGCGTTGTCGTCGGGCTTGGTGAGCACCCGGCCGAGGGGGAATACCATCCACTTGAGGGCGCAGGCCATGGTGCGCTTCGGGAAGTTGCGATAGAAATCGTACAGCGCTTCCTGAGCGGTGTAGAGGGCGTGACGCAGTGCGTACTCCGCGTGCGCATCTTCCTCATCAGTGCGGGCATGGGCGGAGTGGAACTTCAGAATGGCACAGGCGATAAACAGCTGGCTGTGCACATCACCCAGTCGGGCAGACAGCAGCTCGCGGCGCTTCAGGTCGCCACCGAGAATGCCCAGAGCCATATCCGAGGTGACCGCGAGGCCGGCACTCAACAGATTGATGCGCTGGTACCAGCGGCGACTGAACTCGTTGGCGTTTTCCGGCACCCCGCTGAATCGGGCGCGGGTAATGCCAAACAGTTTGACCCGCAACAGGTTGCTGAACAGGTGCCCCATGTGCCGGATAAAAAGCTTGTCGAAATCTTTCAGCCCCTGCTCCTGATCCGGAGCCTGAATGGCCTGAAGCTCATCGAACAGGTAAGGGTGACAGCGCATGGCGCCCTGGCCGAAGATCATCAGCGAGCGGGTCAGAATGTTTGCCCCCTCCACGGTGATGGCCACCGGCACACTCTGATAGGGCAACGCCAGGAAGTTGCGCGGGCCGTGCTGGATGGCGCGACCACCCACGACGTCCATGCTGTGATTGACCACCCGGCGCATCATTTCGGTGGCATGGTACTTGGCCATGGCGGTCATCACCGAGGGCGAACCGGTTTCCAGCCCTTTGGTGACCATCTGGCGGAAGGCTTCCATGGTGTAGGCGCAACTGGCAATGTCCGCCGTCGCTTCCTGCACCCCTTCAAACTTGCCCACTTCGGTATTGAACTGGCGACGGATGCGGGCGTAGGCCCCCACCGTGCGATAGAGCATTTCCCCGCTGGCGGTGGCCAGCGCCGGCAGCGAGATGCCGCGCCCGGCACCGAGACACTCAATCAGCATCCGCCAACCCTTGCCGGCCATGGGCGCACCACCAATGATCCAGTCCACGGGAATGAACACGTCCTGACCCTTGATCGGGCCGTTCATAAAGGGCGAGCCGGGATGGTGGCGTTTGCCGATTTCCACACCCGGATGGTTGGCGGGTAACAGGGCACAGGTAATGCCGTAGTCGGATTTGCTGGAGTCACCCAGCAGGCCGTCTGGGTCGTGCAGTTTGAACGCCAGGCCCACCACGGTGGCCACCGGCGCAAGGGTGATCCAGCGCTTGCTGAAAGTCAGCTTGAGACCCAGCACTTCCTGGCCTTCAAACTCGCCTTTGCAGACGATCCCCACATCAGGAATGGAGCCGGCATCGGAGCCCGCTTCCGGCCCGGTCAGGCCAAAGCAGGGGATTTCGGTCCCGTTGGCCAGCCCGGGGAGCCAGCGCTGTTTCTGTTCGTCGGTGCCGTATTTCATCAACAGCTCACCGGGGCCCAGAGAGTTGGGCACCATGGCGGTCACGGCGGTGGTGCCGGAGCGGCTGGCGATCTTGCTCATGATCCGGCTCTGGGCGTAGGGCCCAAAGTCTCTACCACCAAACTCCTTGGGGATGATCAGGCCCAGGAAGCCCTTGTCTTTCAGGAACTGCCAGGCCTCTTCGGGCAGATCCTTCCGATGATGGTGGATGTCGAACTCATCGAGCATGGCGCAGAGCTCTTCCACTTCATTATCGAGGAAGCTTTGCTCTTCCTGGGTCAGTTGGGGCAAACCGATCTGCGCGAATTCGTGCCAGTCGGGCCGGCCGCTGAACAGGTCTTTTTCCCACCAGGTGGTGCCCGCCTCCAGCGCTTCACGCTCGGTGGTGCTCATGCTCGGCATGGCTTTGCCCAGCACCTGGAACACCGGCTTGGACAACACGGGGCGGCGCAGAGCCGGAACGTTGAGAATCAGGAGAACCGCCGCCAGTGGTACCACCAGCCACAGAGACCAGAAGGCCGGAGTCAGATACCCCAACAGATACCAGGTCAGGGCCNNACCACACCGATAACCACCAACAGCACTACAATGGACAGCAAAACCATAACCTTCTCCCTTATTCTCCAACGTCGGGCTCGAACTCCGGCCCACACAGTCCTAACAATAGCGTAATTTGCGATCCCCTTGGGGACAATTTTGTACCTGGCCGGGCGGGCTTACTGGCGGGGGTTCAACCCCGCC
>NZ_DFTP01000004.1:74458-75074 GCF_002381585.1 Marinimicrobium sp. UBA4209 | reverse complement strand
GGTTCAACCCCGCCGCCAGGGCGCGCCGATAAGCGGCCAGCGCCGGCACCAGCCCCATCACCAGGGCCAGCCCCAGTATGCCCAGCATTAGATACGCGGTCTGTGCGCTCATCGGATTAATCGCGATAAACAAGCCGAACTCACTGGCCAGCCAGGGCTGGGCGATCGCCAATCCCGCCATCAACAACAGGGTTCCAAGCACCAGACTGAGCAGAGTGATCAGAGCAACCTCCAGCTCGATCAGCAGCACCAGCGTCAGGCCGCTGGCACCGACCGTGCGCAGTATCGCCAGCTCCCTTCGTCGCTCCCCCATGGACGCCAGCAGCATGGTCATCATCCCCGCCAGCGTCGCCAGCAACACCAGGAAGCTGATCAGATACAGCAGGTTCTCCGCCACCGCCAGCAGTTGCCAGAGCTCCGTCAGCGCCACGCCGGGGAGGATCGCGGTCATGGGTTCATTCCGGGTGGTGTTCAGTTCCCGCTGAAGGGCGAAGACCATGGGCCGGCTTTTCAGGCCCAGAAGCACCGCATTGATATTGCCCGGCGCCGGCTCAAGCGCCCCACCATGGCCGGCGCTGTGATGCTCATGATCACCGTGGTCGTGGTCGTGGTCGTG
>NZ_DFTP01000004.1:70873-74291 GCF_002381585.1 Marinimicrobium sp. UBA4209 | reverse complement strand
GGCCAACAGCGTCATATGCACCCGCCGATCTGCGGGCGTACCGGTGGGTTCAAGAATGCCCACTACGGTCATGGGATGATCATCGTGGTGGGTGAAGCTCACCCCGGCACTGCCGTGGGCCACCACCAGCGAATCCCCTAGCCAGTAACCCAGCTCGCGGGCGGCCGCGGCGCCCAGGACCACTTGATCATCGCTGTGGGCGGCAAAAGGCCGGCCCTCGGCAAACACCAGAGGCTGGTCCTGGCCATAGCGGTAACGCTCAAAGTAGGACCAGTGAGTCGCAAACACCGGGAAGCCCTGGACCGCGTCGCCCAGAGCGATCGGCACCGCCCAGTCCACCATCGGGTGGTGCGCCAGGCGCTCAAACGCGTCCGGGCTCAAGCTGGTGCCGGGTTGCCCCATTTGAAACACCGAATAGAGCAGCAGGTTGGTCTGGCCTCCTCGTGGCCCCACAATCAGATCGGTACCGGAGAGGGTCTGCCGGAAGCTGTCCTTGGCCTGATGGCGCAAATGATCGATCCCCAGAAGCAGCGCGACACCGATACTCAGGGCCAATAGCGTCAATGCCACGGTGGTACGACGGTTCCAGAGACTGGCGCGGGCAATCTGAGTCAACATCTCAAAGCTCCTCCCCGATGGATACCCGGGACAGCTCGCGCAGATCCTGCTGGTGGTCGAACGCGGTCGCCAGGGAGCGATCGTGGCTGACAAATATCAGGGTGCTGCCGGTGTCGGCCACCTGGCGGAGCATCACCTCCATAAAGGCGTCCCGGTGGTCACTGTCCAGAGCCGAGCTGGGTTCGTCGGCAAGCAGAATCTCCGGACGGGTAATCAGGGCCCGAGCCACCGCCACCCGCTGCTGTTGTCCGACACTCAGGGTGCTGGCCGGCTGTTCCGCGATTTCCGGGGGTAAACCCAGGGCACAAAGCAGTTCCCGGGCGTGATTACGGACGTCCGATGGGGTCGCCGGGGTGCCGTCCTCCGGTGTGCGGCGGGCGAAATGCGCGGCCAGACACACATTGGCCAACACGGTCAGGTAGGGAATCAGGTTAAACTGTTGAAACACCACCCCGATGTGTCGGGCCCGGAACCGGTCCCGCTGGCGACCGCTGAGGGCGGCCATCGACTGCCCGAGCAGGGTTACCTCGCCCCGCTGTGGCAGGACAATGCCCGCCAGCAGGTTGAGCAGGCTGGTTTTTCCCGCGCCCGAGGGACCGTACAGAAACAGGCGCTCACCGGGCGCCAGACTGAAGTCCGGAATATCCAGTACGGGCGTGTTTTGTCCGGGCCAGGCAAATTGCACATCACGCAGGGCGATGGCCGGAGTCATTGGGGTGTTTTTGTGGTCAGTGTCCATAATCCTGAAAGCTGTTGTTGGAGTTGTTAGAAGATGCGTCGTCCCCGGTACCTGAGCGCGGCATTGATATTCGGTGTCCTATGGACTCTCAATTCGTTCGCGGATTCCCCGAAAACCATCGAGTGGACCGACTTGATGCCGGAGGAGGATCTGCGCCTGCTCGAAACCATGCCCACCGTCGATCACGGCGACCTGAGCGATGAGGAGCTGGCGGAAGACCCCGCCAACCAGTCGCTTCGCCCACAGGATCGGGATCTGGCCGGCGAGGTCGAAAATGCCATCGCCCAGGCCATGGGCGACACCGCCAGTGAGGGTGGCCGCACCTGGGAAGACGCTCTGGTGTCCACCAACACCCGCCCGGAATTCGACAACACCGAGATCCGCCTGCCTGGGTTTATCGTGCCGCTGGAGTTCGACGACGAGATGAACATCCGCGAGTTCTTTCTGGTGCCGTATTACGGCGCCTGCATTCATGTGCCGCCCCCACCGCCCAATCAGATCATTTTCGTGAGCTACCCGGAGGGTTTCCAGCTCGATGCACTGTACACGCCTTTTTGGGTGTCCGGGACCCTGAAGCTTGAGCGCACCGAGAATGATATGGCGCTGTCGGTGTATTCGATGGACGCGGCGGAGATTGTGGAGTACACCGAGTAGTTGGTGTGCGCGTTGAGCGTTTGGGTTACGGCGGGTGCGGGCGGCTTGGGTTACGGCGGATGCGGGCTTCGCCCTTATCCGCCCTACGCAACCCATGACAGGTCGCGTAGGGCGCGGTAAGCGAAGCGCACCCGCCGTTGCCCAAGCTTAAGCAGCCACAACCAATTCTAAGAGAATACGCTCAACGTCATCCGCATCAATCGGCTTATCATCAATCAACTCAATGCGGCTGTCCGGGGTTTCGTCCAGTTCGCTGACGCTGACCACGTCGTCCTGACCGTTGAAACTGAATATACCGTCCCCGGTAATCATCACCGCTTTGACCCGCGCAACGCTCAAGCCATTGAGCCAACTGAACAGGCGGTCATAGTCGAATTCCCAGTCCGGGGTGAACACCCAGCCTACGCTGAAGTGCCCTTGGCCCTGATTGACTCGCCGGGCCATGACTTCGCCGTCCGGTAAAAAGGCCAGGGTTTCCACTGGCGCGGTGGGCGCCTTCAGAGGGTTGTTCTGGTGAAGGTGCGGGTGGTGTAACGGCCGCCCCGAACGCGGGCAGTCCAACCAGGCGGGATCAATGGCGCCCTGACCCACCCGCTCGACCAAGGCCTTGGGCGGTGACGCCCCAGCCGCCAGTGCCTCCCATCGCGTCCAATCGGACTGCGCGCACAGATCCTGTTTGTTGGCGATCAGTACATCGGCGATGGCGATCTGATCCTGAAAGTGTTCGTTGTCGGTGTAGCGGCTGTCGGCCAGCTTACGCGGGTCCACCAGCGTCACCGTCGCCCGTACGTCCAGTACCTGCTGGTAAAAGGGGCCGGTCAGTGTCGACATGATCTGCGCCGGATGTCCCAGACCAGTGGGTTCTATCAACAGCCGGTCCGGGCGCTCCCGCCCTAACAGTTGATTGAGCGCCACGGTCATGGGCAGTCCCGCCACGCAGCAGATGCAACCGCCGGGCACTTCCCGCACTCTCGCGCCGCCGTCGCGCAGCAGGGCACCATCAATTCCAACTTCACCAAACTCATTGACCAACACCGCCCAGGTTTCCCCGGTCGGTTTGTGGCGCAACAGGTGCTGAATAGCGGTGGTTTTACCCACCCCCAGAAAGCCGGTGATGATATTGGTGGGCACGGCGGTGGTCATGGCGTGATCGCGCTCCTGCTCATTCGTGAAAATGTTACGTTATAACACTTCCTGGCCGGAGCGCAATCGCCGGTTCGGCCGCCGTCAGTGATAGACCACGTCTTCGTAGTCCTGGGCCAGGCGGGCCAGCAGGCGGTTCTGGGTCGGCGTCGCCACCCCCTGCGCTTCCATCGCCTCGATCAACAACTCGACGATGGTATTGAACTCGGTATCGGTGTACTGATGGCCGGCGTGGACCACCCGCATGGAATCGCCGGTGTAGTC
>NZ_DFTP01000004.1:68298-70734 GCF_002381585.1 Marinimicrobium sp. UBA4209 | reverse complement strand
GTCCACCACCCGCTCGTCGTCGGCGATGCGCACGATCAGGTCGTAAACAATGGCATCCACGCCTTCAGCGCCACCGAGGGCCTGGTAGAGCGTTCGGTCACCGCCGGTTGAGGTGCAGGCGCTTAGGAAAAGCACCAGCGCTAATAAAGACACTCGCATCAGAAACTCCCCTGGACGGACAGATACCAGCCGGTCTGGTCGGGAAAGCTGGCCACTTCACCGAGATCGACGTAGGCACCCACAACCGCGACCTGCTTGTTGGGAAACCAGCCGACAAAGGCGGTCTGCCAGTCGTCTTCACGGATGAACGAGAGGTTGTCGGGCTTTTGCCGGTACTCGGCGCCGAGCAACCAATGGCGGTTAAGGAATACCCCGGCGGAGGCTTCGGCCAGCCACTCGGCGTCGTTATTGCGGTCGCCGCCAAAGCCCACCAACCCCAGTTGGTTCGCCTTGCTGTGCCGGGCGGTGGCATTGAGCAGCAGGTTGCGACCGGCCAGGCCGCCGAGCAACAGTTTGGTCGCGCTCAGGTATACATCGGTGCCCGAATCATCCCGGGCTCCCGCCGCGGAGGGCACAAAAAAGTCCCGGTTTTGCTTGTGTTGTACACCGAGACTCACCTGGGGCCATCGGGTGTAAATCAGGTCACCCAGGAGACGTACTTTGGCCCCGAAAACGCGCTGGCGGATGCTCGAGGGCCCGACCCCCAATCGTTCGGACAGAGGCTGGTGGCTCAGACGCTGCTCGGCCAGGGACAGCTCAATCCGGTTGCGCCAGCTCCAGCTCGCCCCGAGCACCGACAACGAATAGTCGCCGGTGCTGACGTGACTGGCCGTTACCGTGCCGCCCTGCTCTTCCCGGGTGCCGTAACCGGAGAGCACCGCCATGGGTACAATCCCGCCGCCGGCGGCTCCTTCCAGGGTGGTGGCGCCACCGGTGGCCAACAGCTGGCTACGCTGGCTGTCCGCGCCGGCGGTTCCGCACAGGGCGATCAGTAGCAGTACACAGTAGCGAACTCTCACGCGTTGACCTCCAGACGCTCGGCACCGGACAACCAGTCGAGGAAGTCCCGGTGAGGCAGCGGTTTGCTGTAATAAAAACCCTGAACCCGGTCGCAGCCCAAAGCTACCAGTAGCTTCTCGATCGCCTGGTTCTCCACCCCTTCGGCGGTGACGGTCAGGCCCAGGGTGTGACCAAGGTCGATGGTGGAGCGGACAATCAACTGGTCATCCTCACTCTGGTCCAGGTTGAGAATAAAGGATTTGTCGATTTTCAGCTCCGAGACCGGCAGCTTTTTCAACTGCGATAGGGAGGAATAGCCGGTGCCGAAGTCATCAATCGACAGGCTGATGCCCTGGGCCCGCAACCGCTCCAGGTTGTGCAGGCTCTTGTCGGCCTCGCGCATGATGGCACTCTCGGTAATTTCCAGACACAAGCGCTCGGGAGACAATTCGGTCTCGCTCAGCAGGCCGCCGACAATGTCGGGCAGGTCATCATCGAGCAGATCCAGTGCCGAGAGGTTGACCGACAGGTGCGCCGGCACCGACCAGTTGGCGGCCTGGGTGATGGCCCGGCGCAGTACCCAGCGGGTGAGCAGGCCAATCTGTCCGGTGCTTTCGGCCACCGCAACAAACTCCTCCGGGTTGATCATGCCCATCTCCGGGTGCCGCCAACGCACTAGGGCCTCGGCGCCCAGAGTGCCGCTGTCGTCCAGCCAGAGTTTGGGTTGGTAATAGACGTCCAACTGCGAGTCTTCCAACGCCTGGCGGAATTCACCAAACAGCGCCAACCGGCGCAGATGGGATTCGTCCCAGCCCGTTTCATATCGGGTAATGCGCTGTTGTTCCAGGCGGCCCTGATTGAGGGCCAGGTTGGCTCGGCGCAGGAGCGTCTCAGGCTGGTCACCATCGTCCGGATAGAGCACCACCCCGAGGTTGATGTCGACTCCCAGATGCAGGTCGTCCAACTGGATATTGTCGGCAAAGCCTTCCAGCAACGCCTCCGCCCGAGTCTGCACCTCGTCCTCGCCGACCTGCCAGAACATCAGGGCGAATTCATCGCTGCCCAGGCGTGCGACCCGATCGTCCGGGCCGGCCTGATCGAGCAGGCGCCGCCCCACTTCGGCCAATACCCGGTCGCCCATTTCCGGGCTCAGGGCATCGTTCACCCGGGTGAAGTTGTCAATATCCAGCACCATCAGGGTAAAGCGCTGTTCGGACCAGGTGGCTTTTTCTATCGCGGACTCCAGCTCCGGAAACAGCTGACTGCGATTGATCAGGCCGGTGAGCTGATCGTGCCGGGCCTGATACAGAATCTGTTGCTCGCGTTCGGCGATGGCGCTCTGCATCCGGGTGAATCCCTGGGCCAGCTCCCCGAGCTCATCCCGGGAGCGCACCGGCACCGGCGTGTCGTAGTAACCCCCCGCGATACGGCGGGCCA
>NZ_DFTP01000004.1:65342-68223 GCF_002381585.1 Marinimicrobium sp. UBA4209 | reverse complement strand
GAGGGCCACGTTGGCCAGCGCGCTCACCGGCTGGGTGACGCTGCGCGCAAGCAATACCGCCAGCAGCGCGGCAATGATGGAGAAGCCCAGGGCGATCCACAGCAGTTGGCCGTTGAGCCGGGCAAAGGGCGCCATGACCTGTTCCAGTGGTACCTGCAGCACCGCCGCCAAGGGCGTGGGTTGCTCCGCCACTGGCAGCATGAGGGTCATGTGTTGCTCGGTGGCAATGACCGTTTCGGTCGCCGGTGAGCTTTCACTCAACCAGCCCAGCAATGCCTGTCGCTGCGAGCCAGGCAGTGTGCCGCTCAGATAGCGGGCCCCGTCCTCCTCCAGGCTGACAAAGGAGATTTCCAGACCGGTCAGGCGCTTGAGGGTTTCCGTCAGCCGGTTGTCGATTTCAAAGCCCAGGCCCGCCACACCCAGGGGTAAGGGGGCGCGTACATCGGAGATGACAAACTGGTAAGGGCGGCCATCAATCATCAGTGAGCGCTGTTGGGTCCGAGCTTCCTGTACCTGGGTGTACCGCCGCAGATAGCTCCAACTGGCCTCGGATAAAGGCTGGGTGCTGGCCACCAGGTCGCCCTGCTGATCGGCTACCAGAGCGATATCGGCATTGATCCGGGCGGCGTGGTTCTCCAGGGCGGACACCAGGGTGGGGGCATCGGCCACCGCCACTGCCTCCTTGAAGCCGAAGTCGTCGGTGAGCACCTCCGCCGACAGGGACAACTGTTCCGCCCGGGCCTGGATCAACTCGGCGAACACTTCGCCACCACGCTGCAACTCGCGGCGGGCATTGTCGGTCACGGTGTCGCGTACCACCAGTCGGGTGGCGGTATAGGAGGACAGCTCGACCAGTAGGACCAGACCGAGCAGCAGTAACAGGACTTTGGCGAGGTAGCTAGTGCGCATCAGATCAGCCCCTGGCCTTAACGGTCAAACAACCGCTCGAGATCGGTTTGTGGCGCTTGCTGACGGGGGTCGGGTTGTAACCCATCCAGCGCAATCGTCTCGCTCCGGGACGCTCCAGTGATCGTGAGAGTCCTGGTCAACGGCTCGGCAAGGCGCGGGTGTTGAATCTGCACCTCCAGGTCGCCCTCCGGCAGCGCGTCGAAAGTCCATTTCCCATCGGGGCCCGTGACCCCAAACCGATCGCTGTCCACCACATAGATGTAGCCGAGCATGGCGTCGTGAATATTGCAGCCCAGCGCCACCTTGCCCGGCTGATCAAACTGTACCGGCTCAGCGGTGGTGCCGTGGTACAGCCTGAGCTCAAAGCGCTTGGCCGGGGAAAAGGAGTACACATGATGACGAATGTTGTCACTGTTGGGAAAGCGCACCAGGGTACCGGTGCGCACCGCCAGTACCTGGGGGACGAACTGGCGATCACGCTGATCCATGACCGCCTCGGGGGCCGTCTCAGTACTCGAGCGGTCGTCATCGGCGTAGAGGGTGACCACCGCATCCGCCAGTGGCTGTCCCCCGTCATCGGTCACTGTGATGGTGAGCGACGAGGCGATGACGGCCGCCGGTAACCAGGCCACAAGCGCCACCACTACCCGTGCAATTAGGGTCATAACATCCTCATTGGCCAAAAGCCGATAACCAACCGGAAACCGGCTGGCACAGAATCCGTCATTCTAGCCTATCTGACACTGATTGCGACCCGCGGCCTTGGCCGCGTAGAGCGCCTGATCGGCCCGACCGAACACCTGGTCGGCGGTATCGCCCTCCCTGAACTCGGAGATACCCAGGGAGATGGTGATCTGCAAGGGCTCTTTGCGATAGTTGAACGCCGTATCCGCCAGTGCCCCGCGCACATCATCCAACACCTGCAGGGCGTCCTGGGCTCGGGTTTCCGGCATCAGAATCACAAACTCTTCGCCCCCGTAGCGACCAAAGAAGTCCACCTCCCGCAGGCGCCGACGAATGGCTTTGCTGATCACCTTGAGTACCCGATCGCCGGCCTGATGACCGAACTGATCATTGATCCGCTTGAAATGATCGACATCGCAGACCGCCAGGGTCAGCGGGTGACCATAGCGCTCCCAGCGTTTGACCTCGTGAGCCAGACGCTCGTCATAGGCTTCCCGGTTGGGCAGTTGCGTGAGGGGATCGTGCAGCGCTTTGTGTTGATGGCGACGGAGGCTCTCCCGGTTTTCTTCGGCTTCGTGCTCCATCTGCTGGACCCGGGAGGCAAGCTGGGCCAATTGATCGGTGAGCGGCTCCGAGTCGGCTTCGGCTCGCTGGTATTGGTTCAGACTCTCGCGAATTTGCCCCAACTGGGAGGCCACCTGGCCTTTAAGTTCCGCCAGATCACGGGCGGACTCGACACTCCCGGCCAGGGAGTCGCAGCGCTCGGCCATCTGCTCGGACAGGCTGCGCCCCGCCTCGCGCTGGCTGGCCTGGCTATTGGCCGCACCGTTGATCAGGGACGCGATCTCCGCCAACTCCCGGTTGACCGAGTTGAGGTAGCCGGCAAACACCCGGTTGGCCGCCAGCCAGGAGTGCATGATCAGGTCCCGCACTTCCTCAAGAAAGCCCGGCAACTGGTTCAGCGGGATGCCCTGCTTGAGGCGCACCATCATGCCCTCCAGAGTCTCTGGCCCCATATATTCGGTGTTCACGGCATTCATCAGGCCTTCGAGCACCTGATTGATCTCATCGCACAGGGATTCATTCGAGCCCGGTTCCGCCGCCCGCTCACCCCGCAGCCGGCCCAAGAGGCCGGGCTTGGCTTCCCGGGTCAGGGTCAGGGCCTGTTGCTGCAGGTCCGCCAGCTGCTGGAGCAGAGCCGGGAAGAGGGAGAACTTCTGGCTGCGCATGGGCAACCGGTTGAGGTAATGATTCAGTTCGCGCTTGAGTTCCCGGGGTGGCCCCAGGG